>NZ_JAFNPD010000014.1:0-62114 GCF_026535825.1 Lactobacillus sp. B4026 | reverse complement strand
ATGATGTTGAAGTTGAAGATTCCAAGATACTTGGCAACAGTTCGTTTAGTCTGCATGAAGGAGACTTCATCATGTATGATTCACCAAAGATTGGTTATAACCTATCATGCAGCAAAAAAAATAAAATTAAATTCTTCGGTAAGTCGCACCCGAATCATTTTGAGCGAACCATCAATAATAAGCCAATACTTACTGTTAAGGCTAGGAAAGGAGACATCCATATCTTCGATTAGATAGCAGACTTTTAAAAAAATAGTTAACGTGAATAGAATAGGAGGAATAATTATGAAGAAAAGATCTCAAATAATATCTTTAATAGGAATTATTTTAATATTAATTAGTGGCATTCCAGTTACAAGAGCCTTGAATTTTCAAAATACTAATGCTAAAGCAGTGTCACAAAAGGCACCTGCTAGCCAAAAAGTTAGTAAAACCTTTAAAACGGCAGCATTCAACCAAGTTAAACTTGATACTGATCGCTCAAGTCTAAAATTTATTGTAGGCGAAGATTTTCATGTCACAGTTAGTGGGAAGCTTAAATCTCGTATTACGGATACGAAAGTTACAGTTGATAATAATCAACTAACTATTTATGATAAGCCAGTTAAGCATCATAATTATGGTGGCTACTTAGTTACAGTAACTGTACCTGATAGAAATACTATCGAAAAGATTTCAGGAACATGTAACTTGAGCGACCTTAGTTTTAATGACTTAGCCATCCCATATATTGATCTCAAGGCACAATACGGTGATGTTGTTATGAACCACGTAGATTCTAAGAATGTTCATTTAAACCAAAAATATGGTGATTTAAAAATAAATAATTCTTTAGTAGAAAATGGTACGGTTAGCTTGGATGTTGGTGATGTTATTATAACTAATAGTCAATTCATGATTAATGCGGCATTAGGTAAAAAAGGAAATTGTAAATATGGTGATGTCAAGATTAGCAACTCAGTAATGACTGGTGACAGCTCATTTAGTCTGATTAATGGTGATTTTAGTATGACCAATGCGCATAAGATGAGTTATAAGTTGTCAACAAAATTAAAGAGGAAAATCAAAGTAAATAATCGGTCATATTCGAAGCATTACTCCAAGATTTTGAAGAATAAGCCTCTACTTAAAGTTACTAATAAAAATGGTTATATTAAAATTTATTGAATTCAAAAAGCTATGAACATAATACAAAAACAACATTACAACCGTATTTATAGACTAGTCTAATGCTGATAGGTTGGAAGTAAGGCTGGAGTAAGCGCCAATAAATATTGGATCACACAATATAAAAAATGAAATGATCAATACTTTAAAATAATTAAATAATAGGGCTAAATTTAAGAATCATATTAAACTCTTAGTACTTCTCAATTTGTAGCTTTACAATATTTGAGTCTTATTCAATTTTTCATTGAAAGGATTATATGAATAATAAATTTGGCGAAAAATTTAAAGAAATAAGAAAACAAAAGGGGATAAGTTTAGACACAGCTTCTCGTGATATTACTTCTAAGTCTTCTTTATATTATTGGGAAAAAGGGCAGGCTAATATGTCTTTTGAAAAAGTGATTGCAATGCTTGACCGTATGCGTATTAAGCCGTCTGAGTTTGTCACGGACAGTTTAAGCGACAATCTTGATTTTAAAGAAATATCTTTCGCATATTATCATGATAATGATCAACGACTTAGAGAATTGGCGACTATATATTTAAAAAGTAGTCAACAAAATCCTTATAATCGAACACAACTATTAAGAGCAGCAATTGCTTGTAATTTATTAAAAGCTGATACAGAAATTAATTTGTTCACGCCTAGAGATTTAAGTAGGTTAGAGGAATTACTTTCAGAAATTAAAAACTGGTATTACGAAGATTTGTTTAACTTTGGCAATACACTTTTCCTTTTACCAGGGAAGCGTGTTTTTGGATTAGCGCATACACTTTTAGTCAAATATCAGAAAAATGATAATGATTATCAGTGGCAACACGCTGCTGTAGCGACTCTAATTAATGCCGCTTTTTCTTTACTTTATACCGATTTCTATTATGCGAGAAAACTGCATTTCGAGTTGAAAGCTTTAAAGCTAAGTGATAATTATGCCTACGAAAAAATCCGATTAAAATTCCTTGATGAAGTATTTTTATTTATAAGAACAAAAGATGACTCAAGAATTAAAGAATCTTTTTTTCCAATATTAGACTATTTAAATTTCCCACAACTTAAATTATCAATACAAAATACTTTTTCTCAATTAAAGCAACTATATAATAGCTAGTTTGCTAATAACAGCTATATCACAACTTAAATTTTTAAAAGCTTTATTAAAGGTAAAAATAGTCCTGAAAATTAGACAACAATCAGGGCTATTTTTTATTGCTAAATTATCCAAAGGATAAAAGTTAAACTCTTGTTATCAATGGCAACAAGATCATTCAATTACATATTTAGTGAAACCCAGTTATATTAATGATTCTAATCTGTACTACTTGCTTCGTTTACTTGATTATCAGTTCTTACCCGCTCCTATGAATATCTATTGATACTGTACTAATGCAGACCCAGGCCCTAACCAGCAGTTGGTACGCTCATTTAAGTGGAACTTAAAAGTATAGCTATTTTAGTCAGATTAAACATGTATTATTTTGATTGCATTTCTATATGCCTTACTTCATAAATTAATGGTAATAGTACTTTTATAATTATGTTAATGCTTTAATCATTAATAATTAATTTATTTTTTATTATTTTTATTGATAATTAATAAATTAAATGTTAATATTTTAATAACATGTGAAGCGCTTAAACATGTAAATTTAATTTAAATATAATAAAGGAGAACATTATGAAAAAAATTCCTATTAAGCGGCTTATCGCTTCCTTAAGTTTAATTGTTGGACTTACAGGGACTGTTAATGTGATGGCGGATACAGTTAATCCAGAAGATGTTCAGCCATACTATGAACAATATGGTCCAAGAATTCCGGCGATTAAATCATATACATATGATAAATATGCTACTTCTAGTACTCAATATAATAAACGTGACTATACATATGTAAATATACCACCCAGCTCTCGTCAAACAGGTTGGACAGAAAAATATCGTGGTCGGGTAGGTGGTAAAGTTACTTGGACACGCATATACTCTTATTCAGGAGGATACTAAATTTTAATTGAATAATTAAATTATTAAGGCTGTTAGATAAAAACTTCTAACAGCTTTTTGCTAATTTGACAAGAAGGTGTAAAAATGCAATATTTCAAATTACAAATCAAACGAATATTAAAGAGTAAGTTCACCTGGATAAGTTTAATATTAATACTTTCAATTTGTGCTTATTTTTTAAGAATAAATTATATTGTTAATAATGTGGATAGTCATGATCTTAGTCAAGCAAAGTCCAATTTGATTATTCAGCAGCATAATATCAAGTATTTTGGCAAGGCACTAAAGGATTCTAAGCTAGGTACGCAAGAAAAAAAGCAAATGACAGGTGATCTGAAAGAAGCTAAAAGTACCTCTAAAGAACTACAGACTTTAATTGGGGCACTTAAAAATAATGATTGGAAGACCGCATATCCAATTATGATTAGACAAGAAAAAAGAAATCTTGCTAGTGCTAAAAAAGATAATTTAGATAATGCTTTATTGGCCATGAGTAAAAGAGATCTGCGTCAGTTAGAGATTCTGGCTAAGCTTCAGATACCAAAAGAGAACTATGAGTCTATCAAAGGTGGCTTTTTCGTTTTACAAATGATGGAAACTACTATACCACCACTAGTTGTTTTAGCTGTTATCTTTATTCTGGTTAAAATTTATTCTGCTGGGTTTTTTGAGCGGATGCGATTGGGTAATTTGCTGCCACAAAAAAAGTTGACCTTAACAGAGTTTTATACTGGCACAACCATTGGCTTTGGTTATTTCTTGCTAATCTTTTTCTTGATTTTTCTTTTGCCTAGTATTTTCTTTGGGACAGGAAATTTTAATTATCCGATAACTGCGATGAATCCCCAAGCCAAAGAATATATTTTTATTCCCATGTTCAGGCTATTTTTACCAACACTGTTTTTAGAATTGCTTAGCTTTGCTTTTATTGCAGCAGTTGTTTTACTAATTATTCAGTTGTTTAAGAGACGCTTAGTAGCTTTACTTTTGTCCGTTTTTCTTTTAGTTGGAGGCATGGTATTGCCGCAATTTGTAATTGGCGTGCGTAGCTTTGCCCAATATTTGCCGATGTCTTATTTCTTTGCATTGCAACCGGTCGAAGGGATGTTTGGTATTAGCAATGCTTATACCTTTGCTGATGAAAATCAACTGGTTACTTATCCACAAGTCAATTTTAGAAATGGGGTTATCGTACTTGTCATTGGGACAATCGTAATTTTGCTCTTAAACTGTCTCATTGCTAAGAGTACGCAAAAGGGGAGGAAAATAAAATGATTGAGGTAAAAAATTTAAGTTTGACTTTGCGTGAGCCAATTTTACAAAATGCCAACTTTGTTTTTCAAGACGGGCAGATATATTTACTACAAGCACTAAATGGTACTGGTAAGACTAGTGTGTTACGAACTATGGTCAGTTTACTCGCACCAGATGCGGGTCAGGTTTCATTTGATGGTCATGAATTCACGGAAGTCAAACAGCAGGTCTTTTATTTAGAAACTGCGGATTGGTTTGATAAAAATCTTTCTGGATTAGATTACATGCAATTTGTAAAGCAGGAATGGCAGTCGGACCAGAAGATTGAAACTGAAATTAATCGCTGGCAGATGGGTGACTACGTTAAAATGCCAATTAGGAAATACTCGCTCGGGATGAAACAAAAACTTCTAGTGTCACTTTATAGCCTAAGCGGTGCAAAATATTTGTTGATGGATGAAATCAATAACGGCTTAGATGAAGATAGTCGACAGGTCTTGTATCAACAACTTGTTGCCTTAAAAAAGCATGGTAAGTTAATTATCATGGCTTCGCACTATCAAGATGAAGTTGCCAGTATTGTTGATCAAACCCTAACATTGAAAAAACAACGTCTAGTGCAGGAGTAAGGACTATGGCTTATTTTAAACTGCAGGTAAAAAAGGTGTTAAAAAACAATCTGACCTGGATATCCTTAATGATAGTGCTGTTAGCAGTCGGATTGCTTTTAGCCTATAACGCAGCGGCTCCTGATCAGTTATCACTGCATACTCAGGTCACTCAGGACTTAAGGCAGAACGAAAAAGAACAGGCACGATTCAAAGCAAATTTGGCGCAGCATCCTGGGAGCAAGTCTGATAAGGAGCAATTAACAATAATTTCCAAGCAAATTAACAGTGATAAAGCTATTTTAATAGCTTTAAATCAACAGAATTGGTCAACTGCTTACCGATTGATGATTAATCAGAATAATCAGCGTCTTAAACAAGTAAAAAGTGATAATAGCGAACTTAAAGAGCATCTTAAGCAAAATAATCTTCACCTTGGCGTATTGCTACAAGCAAATGTTCCTGAAGAAAATGAACTTCATCCTAAGAGAGGATTCCTATTCATATTCAAATTGCTAGAGGGACTATTACCGATATTGGCAGCTGTTATGCTTTGCTTTATTTTAAGTAATTTGTTTACTGCCAAATACGTAGATCGTTTGAACCGTGCCACTCTGTTACCAAATGATGAGACAACAACGATTGATTTGATGACGGGATTACTTGTAACGTTTGTCTTAATTTTAATAGTAAGCTCAGTCGCCTTTGGTATTAGCAGTTTGCTATTTGGATCTGGCTCGCTTTCATATCCGGTGCAAGCATTTGCGCTACCTAAAGAAGCACCGCAATACCTACCTTTAGCTGCTTGGTTAGTTCCAACTATTGGATTAATGGTGTTGGCATTTATCTTTATGGTAGTTTTAATTCAGTTTATTGCGCAAGTTAGTTGTAACCAACTGAGCTGTCTTTTTATTTCATTGGTATTACTGCTTGGTGGAGCAGTTTTGCCACTACTGATGCAGTCGGTAGAAAAGCAGGCACAGTTCTCGTTTGTGCGCTACTTACCAACGACTTATATTCTTGCCTTTCAAGTAGTAACCGGTCGTTTCGGACTTGCACTACGTGATTTACACCTTAATTTTGCCTCGGGCTGTCAGGTTTTAGTAATTGCAATTGTTGCTTTAGCGATTCTTAATCTGTTATGGCCTAAAATAGCTCAACAAGTGGGACAATATTTTTCAAAATAATTGCTTAGCTAAAAATTTACTAGGCATATTAAGCAATTCATGCAAAAAGTTGTAAATAGCGGTAAAGTATAAAGTAATCTTTTGAAAATTATGGGGAGGTTACAATGATTGTTAATGTTTTGCAGCACACACCAAATGAAGGCCCGGGATCGATTCAAAAATGGGCTCATTTGCATCACCATGAATTTTATGTTTATCATCCCTACCAGTTTGGAATTTTGCCCACGGCAGAAGAAACAGATTTTCTGGTAATTTTAGGCGGACCAATGAGCCCTAATGATGACTTGCCTTGGATTAAGCAAGAGCGGCAATTAATTAAAAAGTTGTTGGCCAGAAACGTTTCCATTTTGGGTATCTGTTATGGAGCACAGCAAATTGTCAAAACTTTAGGTTATCAAGTTAAAAAGGCCCCAGTTAAAGAAGTGGGCTGGGGGCCAGTTACGGTGCAAACTAATATGATTAAAGGTTTGCCACATGAACTGACGGTTTTACACTGGCATGAAGAAATGTTTGAGATTCCGCAGGAAGCCAAGATTTTGTTTTCTAATGATAATTTACAAAATCAGGGTTTTGTTCTTGGTAAGCAGGCAGTAGGCCTACAATTTCACTTAGAGCCCGAAGAAGATAACTTGAAAGAAATTGTGGTCAATGATGCCCAATACATTTCAGATTCGGTCTTTCAGCAAACAGCAGAGCAGATTATCTCGGCGCCGATCCCGCCAGCAAATGAAGCAGCAATGTTCAGTATCTTGGACTATTTAGCTTAAAGCATTAGCTAAATTATAAGTTGATTAAAGCCCCGTCTCTCAAAACTAGCTAAAGTTATTTTTGGGGTATTTTTGCTATTTATGTTTATTGATATGAGTTATCAAGGCAATGATAAATAATAGAGTTTAATAAATATAGACTTTCTTAAAGGTTTATAACTTATTTTTCGTTATATAAACCTAACTAGAATTTTCTCTTGTACATATCTTTCTGACACAAAAGGTTATGAAGAACAATGACTACTTTTTAAGTGAAGATATAATTTATGCGCTATCTGCTTAAAATAGAATTTTTGAGAACAAACAAAAAGAAAGATTGAAAATTCAATCTTTCTCTATACTATATGGGGCTAAATTGTAAGTAATGATTTAGGTTAATGAAATTATGTTTACTTCAAATTACCATTGAACTTCATAAATACGGTTAGCTACTGTACCCCACTTACCAGTACTTAACGATCCATGATAAGCAACAGTTAGGTAGAGATGATTTTCACTAATAACTTGAACACTTTCAAGTTCAGTTGGATGTCCACCAAAGTCAATAGTGTAATTATCCGTCAAATCTATATCTTCCCACATATCAGGAGTTGTTGTACCCCCAAGGAATCTTATAAATATCACGTGGTTCAGAATCAGTAGCAAAGTCAGAAGGTGAATATTCACTGGAAATATAAATATTAAGGTTGTCGTCTAAATCAATTCCCTGAATTGAGCCAATAACATTTCTGTCAGTCAATGAAGGAATCACAAAGCTTCTGATTACTGGTAAAGTTCCAATGTTAACATTAGTGGTACCAGCTGCATCTAAAGCATTATTTATATCATTTAAGTAGTACAAGGAGAAATAGCCGTTACCACTTTTGTCAATAACAGATACTAAGAAGTATAGATAATTTGGTGATACCGCAGCTTCCGATCTATCAAGGTCCGCACCTGAAAGACCAAAGCCTCCCGCTAAGTTTAAGTGAGATAACCGCGGTAATTCGGTATTAGAATCATAATTAGCTCTTCCTGGAATTTTAACTCTTGCAATCTGAGTATCCCAATAATAGTTGCCTGAACCAAGCTTACCTTTGGTACCAATGAACCAGCAACCCGGTTTGTTGGCGTATTCCCAAGTTTGCGTGTGCCCACCTGCTAAATTACCTGTAAACTTAACAACTTCATCACCATAAGTAATTTGATCTTGTGGACGTGCACGAAAAAACATAGTTATCAGTTGAGTGATGTTGCAAAGCATAAATATAGCCTGAACCAACATTTCCCTTTTGAACGACATTGTGATACATTCCACGTGAATTGACAAGACCCGTAGTTAATTTATATCTTAAAGATATGAATGGATTATAAATTTTACTCATAATTAAATACAGCACATATGTTCGTGTAAAGCAAACGTATGTGCTGTATTTTTTCAAAAAAATAGCCCCTCTTAAAATTTCGGGACTATACAATCTTTTTAACTAAACTTTATTCCGGCATTGTCGATTCGGTAGCGTCATAAATATTGTGTTCATCAGCGGATAACAGTGCTAATTCTTGTTGTTGTTTCAATACTTGAGTAATTTGTTTTACTTCTGCAGTACTTGCCGTATTGGAATCATTAACTTTTTTCGCATATGCTAATGCAGCATCGTAGTTAGGTTGCTTAAATTGCTTATAATTTGCATTCGCTTTAACTGTTTTTTCTTGGTCAATCAGTTTTTGCAATTCTGTCTTGTCAGTCTTTGCAGCTATCTTAGCGTCAGCCTTAGCTTCTTCTGCTGTATTAATTGGGGTTAATTGGGGGCCGGATAGATATTGTCCAGCTGCGGCTTTAATAAAAGTCATATTATCTTTGTTATTTTCGTCAAATACGCGATTGGAAAGACCGTTACTTCGTGCTAAATGATAGTAAAGTTCGGCTTTGTTATCTTTATTTGACCAAATATAGAGGGATTCATCCACGGGAATCTTATCACCCTTGATAAATGGTGTTTTTGCTTCACCAGATGTAGCATTACCACCTAGAAATTGATTCGGCTTAATGTCTCCATTGATATCATAAGTATTGGTAGCTCTATTAATTAAGACATATGTATTTTGGGTAAACGTCAATAGTTTTTGCCGTGGCTGCTTTTTGGCGATTTTTTTAGCAAAAAAGCCAGTTTTAGTTCCACTCAGGCGAAAACAAACAACTGTCGAGGGATCATACTGTATCAAGGAAACGCGGTCTACTTTAACTTTTTGGCCCGGCTTTACCATCACTTTTTCTTTTCCATAACCGACTATAAACTTCATAGGTGCATTAATTGTTACAGTTGCCTCAGCGTTATAGAGCGGCTTATTATCAATTTTTTCGACATTGGCCGCATTAATGTAGCCGCCATCGCCGATATTGTAATAGTACTTAGTACCAATCTTCTCATATGGCAGCCAAGACTGATTATAGTTATCATCGTCTAGTAAAAAGTACTGCTTGCTGTCGCGATCGGTCTTTTCAACTGTTCCAGAATATTTGACTGGCGTTCCTTTCAGCAGGTGAGTGTTGCTTTTACGGCCACGAAACTTAGTCAAGCGTTTGCCATCTTTATCGTAAACATAAGAATTATAGTTTAATTCTAAGTTACCTGGCTGTATTTGGTTATTAATGGCGCCTACATTAGCCGCTTTAATATAAGTACCACCAGTCAAAGGATAATAATTACTGCCTTTAATAGTAGAAATTTTATTTGTCCCGTTAACGGTTGCACCCATTTTTAAAGTTTTCTGGCCTTGGTAATATGTGCGTTTGCCATGTGCATTATATACATAAGAATTATGATTAAGCTTAAAAGTAGTAGCTTTGGCTGCCTGTACAGTAGGGCTAGGGGTTAGTACCGCAGGCACAATTGGACTAAGGGCAAGAAAACTTGCAATTGAACCAAAAATAATTTTTTTATTTAAATTCATATAATCACCTCAGAAATAGAAATAAGATTTTCACATTAATTATAGAACCTTATTATTTGCTTAATATAGATATTCAAAGTAAACATAGCATAGAATAATTATCTGCTTTTTGAGATATATAGGTTATATCTTGCTAGAATATCGAAATGATAACTTAACATTTTAATTAAAAATGATTATCTGTTCGCTTAACTTACATTACATAGCTTTAAATATTGCCGCTTAGAAGCCTCGCAGTGCGGGGCTTTTTTGTAAAAATAGGTCTTCATTTAGAACCTTTTCTTTCGCTAGCGACGACTGCGGCTGAACTAGAACCAGTTGTTTGGCCTAAAGCACTAGCCTTAATGTACTGTTTAGCAGGGCCACCGATGCGGTAATATAATTGACCATTTTTGAACTTGAATGGATTGCCATAAGTGAGCACTTCTGTGCCTTTTTTAATTGGACTAGTTTTTACCTTTTTTGAGCTAGTGGCATAGACAAATGTATTCTTGCAAACTTGGCGGATGACACCATCAATGTTACTTGCCTTAAGATATTGATTCTTGTTTTTTACTTTATAATATGGAGTGCGGTTTTGGGGACTGAGTTTTACTGGTATTTCACTGACCTTAACTTTGCTATAGGGATAATATTTTTGCGTCGTTTTTTGGCCGGTTTTTGTATAAATTCGCGCTGTATGCATAATTGTTTTAGTAACAAAATGGCTGCTAGCAGCATAATCCGTATTAATCTGCCCATTGAAAATAGTGGTTGCGCCAATCACGAAAGCAGCAATTAATAAGTGACTAATTATTTTTTTATTCATTATGCAACTCACCCCTCTCATCCCTTTGCCTTAATTATAGCTCGTTAATTTCTCAAAAAATCACTTATCTTGCAATTAAAATCTAATAAGAAAGCCAGTTTATTAGGCAATTTGAATCAGATGGTGCGTTCTTGATTGATAAATTAATTGGATGCTTTATGCTATGATACTAAAAAATGGTCCATATTATTGCAAAAGCTGAAGGAGAATTCAATGAATCAAAATCACAGACTTATTAGATCAATTTTTGCAATTGGCATTCTTAGCTTCTTAGGAATTGTCATTGAAACAGCACTAAACATTGCATTTCCCCAGCTAATGATGGAATTTCATCTGGGACCAGCAACAATTCAGTGGTTAACGACAGGGTATATGCTTGTTTCAACGGTGATTGTTCCTTTTGGTTCATATTTACGAAAAAGATTCCGTGCTGTCGGTCTTTTTCGTGCTGCAGTATTCAGCTTTCTTCTAGGAACAATTTGTGCTGCAGTAGCTAATAACTTCACGCTGCTTTTGTGCGGCCGACTATTGCAAGGTGTAGCTAATGGGATTAGCTTGCCCCTAATGTTTTCAATTATTTTGGAACAGGCCTCCAAGAAAAAAGTCGGCACTTTCATGGGTATCGGAACATTGGTAATTGCTTTTTCGCCAGCCGTTGGTCCAGTTTACGGTGGGATTGTAGTCAACTATTTGCCGTGGCAAGCGCTGTTTGCCTTTATTATTCCGGTAATTATTGCTACATGGTTGCTGGGTGAAACTAGCATCAGCCAGACTGTTAAGCCGCAAAAGATTCCCTTTGATTATCAGGGGGCGGCAACTTTAGCAATCTTTTTGGTTTCTACCTTATTTTTAATTTTAGGTTTTACCAGTCATAATAAAATTTTACTTCAGCTGATCTTGACACTTTTGGCACTTAGCAGTGGCGGTCTGTTTGTTTATCTTGAAAGAAAAAAGCCTCATGCGCTTTTAGACATGACGCTATTTAAGAGAAAACATTTTGACTTATTTTTAACGGCCTTTTTCTTATTGCAATTGATGTCGTTAAGCATGTCATTTTTAATTCCTAATGTTTTACAGATGGCCTTTAAACAGTCAACTGCAACTGCGGGGTTATTGATTTTGCCAGCTGCAATTGTCGATGCCCTTGTTTCAGCAATTGCTGGTGTTATCTACGACAAAGCCAATCCGCGTTTACCAATCATAATTGGCGTAGGCATTATCGCCGCTACTTTTTTAGTTGCACAAGTGGTTAGGCCAAGCGTGATAAGCTTAGTAGCCATTTATATTATTTTTATGCTGGGGCTAGGGCTAAGCTACAGTAATATAATGACACTTAGCTTGGAACAATTGAGTTCTGCTTCAACTAATGATGGCAATGTTCTTTATATGACGGCACAGTCATATTCTGGTGCGATTGGAACAGCATTGGCAGCATCATTGCTTGGATGGGCGCAAGCTAAGGTACCCAGCCAAGAACTTGGCACTCTAAATGGGTTAAAACTAAATTTAGTCGTCTTATTGGTTATTGGTTTAATAATCTTGTGCTGCATATTAGCGGAAGCATTTTTAAAGCGGGTAGCTAAAGACTAGGATACTAGTTACTGACTTAAATTAAGAAATTGGTGTCCATAAATATTAACTTTATATTGGTATTTAAGAGGAATAAAAAATGATAATAGATACAAAAAAGCTTCAAAAAGAAGTTCTTGAAAATAAGAAAAATCATGGTTTCAATACAACCGATATTGAGTTTGAGCTCTTGAGATTGTATGGTGAAACTAATGAACTCTTTGAAGCTTGGCGTAAGCAAGATAAAGAAAATATTGATGAAGAATTAGCCGATGTGGGCATTTTTTTATTAGGCATCTCAGAAATGCTAGGTAGTGATTTAGGAGAAGACATAACTAACAAAATGAAGGTAAATAGGAAAAGAATATATAAAAACAGAGATAAATAAATCATGGACTATTTGAGATTTTATCTTCTGGCTAAAATTTTAATTTGAGGGCAAAAACTCTATTAGAACGGCAGCGAGGTTAATACCTTTTTCAGTGCCAAGTTTTATTAAGTATTGTGGAACTGTAACATTTATACGAATGGTTTTTATAGGTGCCTATCTAGTTTTTTGCTTGCTTTTTAATCTTGAAAAACAAATTGATCAGAAGTTAGAAAATCTTGATATTACCGTATTTACCACGTATCTTTAATGTTGGTGCACCAGTTTCAATATGATAAAAAGGAGATAGTTTATGGTCGCCAAAGAATGTTATCTTAGCTGTAGGGTCGGTTTTTAAATCATAGCTTATTTTCGATAAACTATTTACTTTAAAGTCACCATATGTTGAAACCAATTTACTATTACCTAATATTTTTGACTTTTTAATTTTGAAATTGCCGCCCTCTGTTTTTCCGTTTGCTTTAAACTGACTATTGGTAATATTTATATTAGAGTAAGTAAAATTTAAACTTCCATTATTCAAAATTGATTTAGAAAGATTGAGATCACCTTCTTTTGATTTAAGAACGGCATTCTCTGTTTTGATGTTATTCAAGTTTATAGCGCCATAGTCTGATTTCATCTTAATATTATTGATATTTAGACTATCTAACTTAACACTTCCCATGTAGCTAAAACCAGCTACTTTTTTAATATTACTTGTATTTGGAACTAAGATAATAACTTGATACATACCGTCATCGTGCTTGTAAGCTCGCTCGCCATCATCGCTAACTGTTAATTTTCCGTTTTTGACATTAGCTTTTATTTTTTGAGGTTCAGTACCAACAATTGTTACTTGGTATTTTTTTCCTTGTGATATTTGAATCTCTGGCTCAGATGTGTGGAAGTCAACTTCATTAAATTCTTTGACATTAAATGTTTTTGTTTGTTCATCTTTATCGTTATTTTTTCCGTGTTTAGAAGAACGTGTGGTTTTTTGAATTCTAGTTTGATTACCAGTAGTATAGTTGTGTGAATTATATTGCCACCATCCTATGGCAATTAATAAGACAACAATTACGGCGGATACTATATAAAGCTTATGTCTTTTATTCATTGATTTTCTCCTGCTATTTTTAAATCTATATTTAATACTTTCGATGCTATATTATATATAATATAGCATTATAAATAATTATCAAGATAAAAATAATTATTATTTAATACCACAACTTTTTAAATCAACTGAAATAATTAGCTATAAAAAGTGCTTCTAATAATTAGATAATATGACTAATTATTAGAAGCATTTTTAAAGCGGGTAGCTAAAGACTAATATTTGAAATTACAAAAAATTGGACAAAAAAAGCTCTGCAACTATTAGCAGAACTTTTTTTAATTATTAAATTTAGTAAACAGCACCATCGTAGAAGTTGAATCGTGCCTTATCGAAGTCAAAGTCTTTTAATTCACTCATCTTAACAGCGTTATCGCAAACGCCCCAGCTCATTAAGTTGATTGGCTTACCGTAATCCTCGTCAGGGATGACTAAAACAACGTACTTGCCTTGTGACATGGCATAGCCTAATTCCATCCCTAAGCCAACATCTTCTTCATCTGGTAAGTAAACGCCAATCATGATGTCGCTAGCTTTGATTCCAGTTAAATCGCCCCGGTAAGTAGCAGTTGCCCATTCGCGATCGTGCAAGTATTCTGGATGTTTGCCGACATCAATTCCCTTGTATTGATTATCCAAAGGAACATAACTGTTTTCAAGGTCGATGGTTGGATTAGCTTCTAATGCTTTCATTGCATCATTGTAAGCCTTGTTTTGCTTATCGTTGAACCAGCCAGCACCAAAGTAAACGGTTTTCGCTTTTCCCATCATTTTCTCCTTTGTCTTTAATTAACTAAGATAAATTTTACGTAATTTACTGATCTCGTCATCAGTCAATTTCATCATATCACTTAAGTAGTTTTCTACGCCACCATAATTTTTATTTAATGTATCAATAACGTGATCGATGTATTGGGGATAAACAGTTTGTAAATCGTGTAAAATGCTCAAGCTAGTTTCATTAGCGCCTTCTGCCTTGGCTTTTTGTAAAAAGTCTTGCACGAAGTCTTTCGTAGCTTCATTAGTAAACATGTAGTCTTGCTTAATTGTTTCCAGTGAGACACCTAAAGCAGATAAGGCAAGTAGTGCAGCGAATCCAGTTCGGTCTTTGCCGGCAGTACAGTGGAAAATTACGCTTCTGCCTTCCTCGTCATTTGCCAATAAAATATCAAAGAAATTGCGGTAGGCTTTTTGCGCCGACTCGCTCTTAATCATGTCATCATATGCAAGAAACATGTGGTTGTAGCCTGCTTTAGGATCTTCTTCTTTTTCGCTTAAAATCTCGTTGATACCCTTGGATGAATCGGTTAAATCTTCACTAAAGACAGGATCGAAGTCATAAGTAGCACCGGTCGGAACACGATCAGGTTCTTTTTCTACTTCTTCTTTACTCCTGAAGTCGACAATATACTTGACACCGTAATCTTGTAAAAACTTCAAGTCTTGCTCGCTAAGTGTTGCTAGATTGGCAGTTCTAAGCAGTTTGTGCTTTTTGATAGTCTTGCCATCCTTAGTTTGGTAGCCGCCTAATTCACGAAAATTGCGGCCGTTCTTAATATCAAGTAGCTGATTTGCTAAATTTATGGTCATTGAATTATCCACCCTTATCTTGTGACATTTAAATACCATTTTAGCAATAAACGCTGGCGCAAACAATTAGAAAAAAAGTAGCTGTTTGCAAAATTATGTTAAAATGGATTGAGAAGAAAATTGTATTTTCTAAAGGGTGAGGACATAAGTATGAAACAAGACAAGATTTTAGTTCCAGTTGATGGTTCAGAGTCAGCTGAAAGATCCTTTGATAAAGCGGTTAAAATTGCCATAACAGAAAATGCTCATGTTGATGTGTTAAATGTAATTGATACGAGGCAATTCTTGGGTGAAATGCAGGACACACTGATTACAGGTGACACTGTTTATCAAATGACCCAAGATGCAGAAAAATATTTAAAGAGTCTCAAAGATTGGGCTCATGATAATTTAAACTTTGACGATATCGACTATCACATTCGCTATGGTAGTCCAAAAGCGATTATCTCCTATGATTTTGTTAAGGATCACCACGATAATCTAATTATTATGGGAGCAACAGGCTTAAATGCCGTTGAACGAATGCTAATGGGATCGGTAACTGAGTATGTAAACCAACATGCTTTAGCTGATGTTTTAATCGTTAGAACTGATATTGATAATAAACCAATAAAATAAAATTAGAGGCATCTGGCTTAACCCAGATGCCTTTTTTGTCTGTTACAAATCATTGCTAATTATGTTCGTGATTAGCATTATAATAAAGGCTTAATGAAAATATTACCGGTATTTTATTACACTATTGCGAATATTTATGCTATTATTTTCATGAAATGAACGTAAATTTTGCTAAAGGAAGGTTGAAGATGATGAACTTTAAAAAAGTAATAGCCAGGAACTTTTTACAGCCATCTTTGTCCGTAAGCAGAATTTTAGTTGTTTGTTTTGCTCATAATTATTTTAATTGGGACAAAATGTAATTTGGGTTACATTTTGTCCTTTTATTTTGGTTAGTTTTTGTCGCAGTTAAGAAAGAAGATGAGATCTTAAAGTTACTACATATAGGTGGCTGTCAATTATTCAGTGTTCAGGTTAATTGCCCAGTAAAAGACCTTGGGACTAATCTGCGACATTTAGTAGCAAAAAAATAGGTCAAATTTTTTAGGAGTCAAAAAATGAAAATATCCAAAATCAAGAAGTTTCTGTTAGCAACTTGCTTGCTATTATTAACCTTTGGCATAACGGCTTGTTCGAGTAATAAAACAAGTTCGAAAACCGATGCCACGCCCAAGTCATTGAATGTTCAATTTGTGCCCAGTGTTGCTGCTAACAAGCTTGAAGCACGGGCTAAGCCAATGGAAAAATTATTGTCAAAACGCCTCGGTATTCCGGTTCACGTTTCAATGTCGACTGACTACAATGGTTTAGTTGAAGCGATGAAATCTAAGAAAGTTGATGTTGGTTTCTTACCATCAGATGCTTATATTATGGCCCATAAGCAGGGTGCAGCTGACTTATTATTACAATCTGTTCGCTATGGCATTAAGCAGCCAGGCGGTGTAGCCACTAAAAAATTGGTAAATTATTATCGCAGTGAAATTGTCGTTAAAAAGGGCTCATCAATTAAGAATTGGAAAGATTTGAAAGGTAAATCAATTTCCGTTCAAGACATTACTTCAGATTCCGGTTACGTGTTCCCAGTTGCTGAATTGAAGAAGAAGGGGCTTGATGTCACCAAGAGTTGTAAGATTGTCTCCGTTAAAGGAGCTGATCAAGGCGTCTTGAACGTGCTAAACGGTGATACGGATGCTGCTTTTGTCTTTGAAGATGCCCGTAACAACGTCAAAAGCGATGAACCTAAGATTATGAGTCAAGTTGTGCCAATTTACTTCTCACAAAAAATCCCGAATGATACTATTTCAGTAATTCCTAGTCTGCCAAAGGCTTTCCAAAAGAAACTTGCTAAGGCATTTATTTCAATTGCTAAATCTAAAGAAGGTAAAAAGATTATTGAGGGTGTCTACAATCAGGAAGGCTATACCTACGCTAAGGACAGCGACTATGATATTATCCGGCAATACAATAAGATTGTTGCATCAACCAAAAAATAATCTGGTCGGTAATTGTTAAGAAATAGTCATTCTTTTTTGTAAAAAAGAAAGTTTTCCAACAAATTACTTTTCTAAACAAAACATTTCTGATATTATTTGTAAGAATAATTACGGACTGGCGAAGGGAGAGTGAGAAAACATGCAAAAGTATGAATTGCGCGCAGCGTGCATTGGTATTTTTGTTAGTTACTCTTTTCGTTCCCTTGCAAAAGAGGGTATTGTTCGTTTCTTAATTAATAATGTATTAAAAGACTTAAAGATAATTTCACGTTAGTGTTATTAGATTAAGTCTTTTTTTATGTCTGGGAGGGCATGATGAAAAAATTTAGAAAATTGTTAGCTGGCGCTGCTGTTTTATTAGTAGCAGTTATGGCGACTGCTTGTTCAGGTAAAAGCAAAAGCGAAAATAGCAGCGGCACGCCAAAAGAATTAAATGTTCAATTTGTGCCTAGTCAAGCTGCAACTGAGCTGGAATCTCGTGCTAAGCCACTTGAAAAGATGTTATCCGATCGTTTAGGTATTCCAGTTCATGTTTCAATGTCAACTGATTACAATACGGTTGTAGAAGCAATGAAGTCAAAGAAAGTTGATGTTGGTTTTCTGCCACCAAATGGCTATGTTTTAGCTCATAAACAAGGTGCTGCCGATGTCTTGCTTCAAGCACAAAGATATGGTGTTAAGCAGCCAGGTGGCCGTCCAACTAAGAATTTAGTTAACACTTATCGTGCAGAAATTCTAGTTAAAAAAGGCTCTAACATCAAGTCATGGAAAGACTTAAAGGGTAAATCAATCTCCATCCAAAGCCCAACTTCTTCAGCTGGTTATGTTTACCCAATCGCTGAATTGAAGGAAAAGGGTCTTGATGTTAAGAAGAGCTGCAAGTTAGTAACTGTTACTGGTCAAGATCAATCTGTGTTAAACGTTCTTAATGGTGATACTGATGCTGCCTTTGTTTTCGAAGATGCACGGACAATTGTTAAGAAGGACAACCCGAAGATCATGAGCCAAGTTGTGCCAATTTACTTCACTAAGCCAATTCCAAATGACACAATTTCTGTTGTGCCAAGCATGTCTAAGTCTTTCCGTAAGAAGCTAGCCAATGCATTTATTGATATTGGTAAGTCGAAAAAAGGTAGAAAGATTATCGAAAGTATTTATACTCACGAAGGCTACGTTACCAGCAAGGACAGCGACTTTAATGTTGTTCGTAAATACGAAAAGATTATCGAATCAACTAAAAAATAAAGGTAAAGGAAGTTTATAATGGCAGATTCTGCAGTTAAGCCAATAATTGAATTAAAAAACGTTAAAAAAGTCTATGGCAAAGATGTTGTTGGTTTAAAAGACGTCAATTTAACTATCAATAAAGGTGAATTTGTCGTTATTGTTGGGCTATCAGGTGCTGGTAAATCAACACTTTTGCGCTCAATTAACCGGTTAATTGATATTACTGCAGGTGATATTTTAATTAACGGTGAATCAATTACCAAAGCCAAAGGTAAAGAATTGCGGATGCTCCGCCGCAATATTGGAATGATCTTTCAGAGCTTTAATCTGGTTAAGCGTTCAAGTGTTTTGCGGAACGTCCTGACTGGTCGTGTGGGGTATTATCCAACTTGGAAGAGTACCTTAAATCTATTCACGCAAGAAGATAAAGAGCGTGCCTATGATGCACTTAAACAGGTTGACTTGGCTGACAAGGTATATTCGCGGGCTGATGAATTATCCGGTGGGCAGCAACAAAGAGTTGCAATTGCCCGGGTGTTGACTCAGGACCCAGATATCATCTTAGCCGATGAGCCTACGGCTTCACTTGATCCGCAAACTTCACGCCGCGTAATGCAAGATCTTAAGATGCTAAACGAAAAACACGGCATGACAGTTGTAATTAACTTGCACAGCGTTCAATTAGCACGTGAATTTGGTAAGCGGGTAATTGGCGTACGTGCGGGTGAGATCATTTATGATGGCAAGATGAGTGAGACGTCTGAAGCAACGTTTGATCAAATTTACAGCGGTGGTGATCAAGATGAGTAAGGCAGATCAAGATAATTTAATGGCTTTGCCGAAGAAAAAATTCAAAATTTTAAACTTATTTTGGCTGCTGCTCTTTATTGTTGGTCTGATTGTCTCAACTAAGGTTACTAAAACCAGTTTAGGTGCGCTGTTTAGCAATTTTAGTCAGTTCGCAGATATTTTTCTGCAAATGCTGCATCCGAATTGGTCGTACTTAGGCGCAGTTATTCCACTGTTATTAGAAACCATTAAAATGGCTATCTTGGGAACAGTTATTGGTTCTGCCATTGCTTTTATCTATTCTTTGCTTATTGCGCGGAATATCGTGAAAAACAAGGCAGTTACCGGGATTTTGCGGATAATCATGAATATTATCAGAACCGTACCAGATCTGTTATTAGGTGCAATATTTGTTGCCATTGTCGGAATCGGACCGGTTGCCGGTATTTTAGCCTTAGCAATTTGTACTTTTGGGATTGTGGTCAAGCTTTTTTACGAAGCAATTGAAACAATTGATCCTGGTCCAATTGAAGCGCTGACGGCTGTGGGTGCCAACAAGCTGCAAATTATTTTCTTTGCGGTTTTACCCCAAGTAATGACGTACTTTATTTCATATTGCTTATATGCCTTTGAAATTAACGTTCGTGCTTCGACTGTTTTAGGTTATATTGGTGCCGGCGGTATCGGACTATACTTGCAAGAAACTCTGCAGGTTTTCGACTACCCAAAGACAGGAACAATTATTATCGTAATTATTTTGGTAGTTGTCTTAATTGATTACGTTTCGTCTAAATCGCGGGAGGCGTTGATGAAATAATGGATACTTCAATGAAAAAATTACCTCCTAAACCAGTTGATATGAAAAAACGTTTGCTGCACTGGGGCGTGGCAATCATTACCGTTGTGTTAATCATCTGGTCATGTACGGGAATTGACTTTGGCGGAATTAAAGAAACAGCTGGGCAGATAGCCGGTGCTATTTTTGCCGGTATTTTTCACCCCGATTGGTCTTATGTTTATAACGGGACAGGCGAGGACCTTGTTTCACAGTTGTGGGAAACAGTCTGTATTGCCTTTTTAGGAACATTCATTTCAGCCATCATTTCTTTACCGTTTGCCTTTTGGGCAGCACATACCAAACATAAAAAGTGGTACGTGTCGCGAACTGGCAAGATTGTCTTGGCAATTATTCGGTCATTTCCAGAAATTGTTTTGGCTTTAATGTTTATTAAGGCTGTCGGCCCAGGATCTGCGGCCGGAGTGCTGGCTTTAGGTTTCCACTCAGTGGGGATGCTGGCCAAGCTCTTTTCTGAAGCAATTGAAAATCTGGACGATGGACCTAATGAGGCCGTAACTGCAGCGGGAGGCTCAAAGACTAATATTGTAATGTTTGCCACATTGCCTAACTTGCTGCCTGCCTTAATTTCTAACACCTTATATCGTTTTGACGTCTCAATTCGTTCGGCTTCAATCCTTGGTTTAGTTGGTGCTGGTGGTATTGGTTACCCATTGATTATTGCTTTGCAGTATCGTCAATGGAATCGTGTAGGAATTATCCTATTGGGAATCATTATCATGGTAATCGTTATTGACTGGATTTCAGGTTGGATCCGGAAGAAATTGGTCTAAAAAATAAATAAGTAAATAAATTAATGTAAACCCTGAAGTTGTGCTAACTTCGGGGTTTTTATTTTGGCCAAATTAGCAAAGCAAGGTAAATAGATCATCCTAATAACTAGGCTGGTCTGTTTTTATCTGCAAGCTATCTTCTTTTGGATAGTTAGAAATAGTATATAAGCTATATTTAATATATAAAATAATTAGTCATTAAAAGCTAAAAATTTAATTTTTACATATGTAATAAAGCAAATGTGGAGTATTATAAGAGGAAATAGTAAGAATTATTAATTTTGTTTAATTATACTCACAATGACTCATAACCTTATTAAAAAGGAGACAAATAATTGCAGCGTAATGTCATTAGGCAACAAACAATTCTCAACCGTGCTTTTTTAAAAAACTATTCTCTTTTTGCCTTAGTAGTTGTTGGCCTTGTACTAGCCGCATTTTCATTTTTAAAATCTACTGTTCCGTCTGAGACCGGATTAATTCAGTCCGTTTTTCAAAGATATAATATTTTTTTAGGAATAATTCCGACTTTTACAATTGTGCTTTTAAGTACGTTAAAGTATCGCATAGCTGATGCATTATGCTGCCAAACACGAAAAGTTTTTATCCTGCAAACTATTTATCGTATTTTAATTCCCATCGTAATTATGGTACTCATTTGGCTAATCGCCATTATTCCGATGATGATCGCCAGTGGTTATTTAGCTGTTTTTGTTAAGTCTTGGCCCGGAATCTTAATGCGCATGATTTACTTGTGTTTGGTTTTACTATCTTTTGGCTACTTAACAGCCACAACTTATTTGCTTTCAAACAAAAAATTAATAACTTTTGTTGTGATTTTTGGTATTAATAGTCTGACTTTCCTGTTAAATGTTAATGGTAAGCCATCATTATTCTATGATTTTGTCAAACCAGACTTAGGGATTATGATCTTTTTATCTTCAATCGTTTTAGTGGGACTAATCTTGCTACTAGGTGCCGTATTAAATTTGGTCATAGCTAAAAAGGATATTTTATGAAACATTTATTTTGGGACCAACTTTTGTATTTATGGCAGATAATTCGGTATCGCTTTCTGTTTTGGGGAGTACTAACTGGTCTTTTGATTATTGTTCAATCTGCATTATTTAGGGCTAACCCACATTTTTCACTTTATTTAGCTTGGTTTCGTGGAACCGACTATTTAATTAAATATTTACCTGTTTCTTGGCTCATTTATTTCATTACGCCACTTTTAATTGTGTTAAATAGCTTTCAGGAGCTATGGCATGTAAGAGGAGTCCAATTACGTGGGCAACAGTACTCATTATTTAATTTTCTAACCGTTAATCTTGAATTAATTGGGGTAATAGCTGTCGTTTTCACGGCATCGGCAGAACTATTAATGATCCTATGTACTAAGATATTTAATTTACAGGAACTAAGCATTGGTGCTTTTCACGGGCTGCAAGCTCTACTTCTATTATTTATCGTCAATTTTTGGGGAACATTTTTATTATTAGTGCTTCAGGCAGTTATCAGCCGCTATAACGCACCACTTGGCATTGTTATTCCACTAGTTTTGTTAATTATTACTGCTTATACATCATGGCCGCTGAATCCACTGAACAGTCTCATGATTTTGCGAGTAGGTAACGCGAACATAATATCAATGCTATGTACCATTATTGTAGTTACTATTTTGTATTTATTTTCTAACCACCGGATCAATTTAGATTAAGGAGAAAACAAATGAGTTTTATCGAGCTAAAACAAGTAAGCAAAACTGTTAAAAAACGGCCGCTTTTACATGATGTCAATGCTAATATTGAGCAAAAGAGTATTACCACCCTAGAAGGAATCAATGGTTCTGGTAAAACTTTAGTACTGAAAACCATTTTAGGTTTAATCAAGGTCTCAGGAACAGTTACTGTCGATAATCAACCAGTAAGAACAGAGGACCCTTACCCCGTTAAAGCAGGCATTTTAATTGAAAATCCTAGTTTAATTGAGGACTTCACTGCAACTAAAAATTTAGAATTACTTGCAAAGCTAGACCCCAATATTTCAAATAAACAAATCGAAGATTTGTTGGACTACTTTGACCTGGGAAGATTTCCCAAACAAAAAGTTAAGAAATTTTCGCTCGGTATGAAACAGAAACTGGGAATAGCCCAAGCATTTTTGGGTAGTTATCCGCTGATAGTTTTAGACGAGCCTACCAATGCGCTTGATACTGAAAGTATTGCGAAATTGAGCAAGCTAATTAAGCAGTATCGCGAAAATGGCTCCACCTTTGTTATCGCTTCACACGACCGCGATTTTATCAGTCAAGTTGCAACCCATCAGCTCTACGTTAAAGAAGGAACCATTAACGATGAAAAATAAAAAGTTATTATGGTGTTTGGCAATACTTGTTGCAGTATTAGTTGGCTGCGCTGGCTTTTATCGTTATCAGCGGGTTAACGCCCACCCAAGACAGCACGGTGTCACGCAAGAAGTCGTCTTTCATAAAAACGAATGGGTGCATGCATATCACACTAGTTTTATTATTCACAAAGCCGAGGTCCAGAAAACTGGGCGGGAAGTCAAGGCAACAATTCAACTTTCAATTAAACAAAATGGCCAGCCTAATTATGGGATGAAGAAAAATAATCAAGATTTTCTAACAAATATGTTCTTGAATAATCCTTATGGAATTAGTAACCAAAGTAATGATATTTATGATCAGAATCAGCGCCGAGTTGATCCAAGTATGGCTCTTACTAAGAAACTTTATAAGCAGCCTTACACAATATATTTCACAATTCCTCGCAGTTCTTATGAGTTGCGGGAACAAAAACTGCGTTTCAGCTTTTTAGTTCCTGTAAAAAATCACTTTGTAAAATATTCATTACTTTTAGAATAAGGAGAAACTATGAAATTCTTATGGTCACGTCTTGAAAAGCGCTGGTTCTTTTTCGCTATAGTGCTGGCAGTAATTATTAGTGGATTACAATTTTTCCCGCTTAAAACAATTCCACCTGAAGATTCGCCATACACACGCTGGTTAGGAATTGATTCCTTTAGTTTTGCACCAATTGCCTTTTTTATTTTGTTGCCGCTATTGGCCAGCATACCTGCAAGTACTTTATTAAAAGACGATTATCAAAGCGGTTTGCTATCCAAGTTTAAGCTCAATGAACCGCTCAATCGGGTATTACGCCAATATGTCAGTATTGCATTTATCACGGGTTTTATTGTTACTGCTATTCCGTTACTAATTAATTTATGCTCATGGTTCATGGTTTTACCTAACATAAGGCCTGACAACTTGCTTAATAAAAATATTTTGGTAATTAATATCAATACGATGTTTGTCGCACTTTATTATTCTCATCCGTTATTGCACGCTTTGTTATCAATTATCTTTGCCAGCTTTTGGGGCGGTCTGTTTGCTATTTTTGGTGTAGTCACTTCTTTATGGATAAAAAATAGGTTTTTGGCAATGTGTTCAAGCTTAATTTTACAAATTGTCCTGTTATTACTAAATGCCTTTATTAAATTACCTAATCTTGTTAGCTATGCACCCGCAGATTTTTTACATGAAACTGCTCCAACTGCAAATGTTAGCTTATTAGTCACTGGTATTGTAACTTTGTTACTCATACTGTACTGCTTAGTAATGTTTCAAATTGATAAAAAACGGCTGGTAAGTTTATAAAAGAAACTTTTTTGAATTTGGCTGAAATTTCCAAAAATACCAATTTGAGCTACTTATCCGTGATACTTAAACGGGCAATTTTCCAGATGGTCATTGATTAGACCAACGGCTTGTAAGAATGAGTATAAAATTACGGGTCCGACAAAAGAAAAACCATCTTTTTTCATTTGCTTAGCCATTTTTTGCGCAATTTTATTTGTGCTAGGAACATCTTCTTGTGTTAGCGGATGGTGCACAATCGGTGTTTTACAAAAAGTCTGCAGATAATGGGCAAAATTACCGTACGTGGCATCGATAATCAAGATCGCCCGGGCATTCTTAATTGCTGCCGTAATCTTTTGTCTATTACGGACAATGGAACTATCCTGCATTAAATCATTAATGTCATTTTCATCCATTTGAGCGACTTCCGCTGGGATAAAATTGTGAAAATCACGGCGAAAGTTTTCCCGTTTATGAAGGATGACTGACCAATTAAGTCCAGATTGAAATAATTCTAATGTCAGCATTTCGTATAAGTAGGACTCATCTAAATTGAGTTTACCCCATTCATGGTCATGATATTGCTCCATTAAGGAATCGTTGGTGCTGCTCCAAGGACAACGTTCTTTTTCTTGCATGTTGGTTTCTCCTTTAATTAAAAAATTTTCTTGTTATAACTAATTACGCAAAAATTGGCCTTTTTCTTTTTTTAGTTAAAAAATGGTGCAATATTTGCTTAGCTGACAATTTTCTTTGATTGTTGCTGAATTCGGCTGTAAAAGAATAAAAATTTGTTCCTGAAAAGTGCAATACTAGTTTTTTTGGTATAATATAGACTAAACTTTAGGAGGATACCATGGAAAAGTTAGATACAGTGACTCTGGCCGATAACTTGGCCGAAAATCAAGAAAGTATTTTAAATAAAGAAACAGATTTTGACGCAGAGGCTGTTTATCAAGCAATTGATAACCTGCATGTATTGCATAATCCGATTAAAGATTACTTTGAAATGACGGAAGATCAGTACTATGAAGCTGAGAGTGATCATAAACTAACTTTGATTGACTTGTCAGATAAGTTGACTGACTTACACGATCGGATTTTAACTAATCATGTGGATGGTTATGCTAATAAGGATCAAATTAATCTGACATATAATCATGAGGATCCTTACGAAGACGATTTTTATAATGAGTCAGTTGATTTACATGTAGTAATTTATAGTTTAAAGGTAATTGGTGCGGTTCAAGCAATTGCACCTAAAGTGTTACAAGAAGTATTGTCTAAAGATGCAGTTTTGTCAATCGGTTTAGCAGCCCACGCTTTGGCAAGCAACGCATAATTTTTGGAGCTGCGGCAGGTGCCCAGCTTTTTTCTTTGGGTTGAGGCAAGATGATGAGTGTTTTTAAGTATGCAATAGGTTTATTTGATCGTGCTAGTGGGGCTAAGCTGCACCACTTATTTAGTGAAAAAAATGTTCCGCTTGATCCGATGCAGGATTACTTGACGGTAGGGGAATATCACGTTGATGGCGAGCAGCATACGCCTAATAATCAACCGTATAACTTGACTGTCTATAAGGATGAAGACGAAGTTTTGCACCAAGCGCTCAGTTTAGAAAAGACTGCTAACTTGGCACCGGAATATGTTCGTGAATTCAGCCCTGAACTTGAGCGTTACCGCGCTTTTGTTAGCCGTAAAACCGGTCGCCGGTTTATCGTTGAAGAATACCTGGATGAATTTCTTAAACGTGTCAAAGGCCATATTCGGGCTGGAAAAAATTCGGTTAACGTTAGTGTGATTACCGATACGCATTATAAAGACCGCAATAGTACGGACTTTTATGGTTGGAATGGCTTAACGCACGTTAATGAATTTTCTTACTTGGACGATTCAGGCCTGTTAGATTTAAAAGTCCATCTTGGCGACTGGATTGATGGCTCCGACACCGGTTTTTTAGGTGAAAGTGAATTAATTAAGCTGCGCAACTCATTTAAGTCGGATAAGGTCCCTTACTTGATGATTAAGGGTAATCATGATGAAAACGATAAGTACGATGAGCGTCATGATTTAAAGGCGTCTTTTCCCGAAAATGAATTTGAAAAAATCATGTGGCCAGCAATGTACGGTCAAAAGGGCGTGCATTATATTTCACGTCAGCACGGTGTCTGTTACTTTGATGTAGATAATGTTCGCTTTATTTCCGTCAATACTTCGGATTTGCCGTATATTTTAAATGCACAAGGTCAAAAGCGCTACGATGCAAAGATTACGTTAGCAATCAGGGAAGATCAGATTGAAGAAATCATTGAGATTCTGCAGCAATCTTCCAACAAAAACATTGTCTTCATGAGTCATGGTAATCCAATTAACCGCAAAGGCTCGAATGCTTTGAAGTATAATGGGCGCTCACTTCACGAACTGCTTGTTGCCTTTAATCAGGGCGAAAAAGGGCAAATGCATTCAAGCCGTGGTATTCCGCCAGAATTTCGCTTGGCAAACGATTTTGACTTTACTAATGTTAAAAATGCCCGTATTATTGCTTACTTTTGCGGTCATCGGCATGTTGAAGACCAGTTTAGGATTAACGGTATTCAATATATTTTGTTTAATTGCTCGGCGTTAATGGGCCCTAACCATGTTTTAACGACTAAGTACAATAAGAACTGGAAGCGGCAAATTGATCATCAAACCGAATTCGCAGGTTATATTGTCAATATTGACTCTGATCGGCATTTTATTCAGGTCTTTGGTTACGGCGCTGCCAGCAAGAGAAGAATTTTTTATATTTAATTAAAAAAGACGGGCAATTTGGTTTTTGCCCGGCTTTTAGCCTATAATAAGAAAGTTAAACTAAAAACATAAATTAAACGAATAAACAAATATTAAGGAAAGATAAGCTATGTGCGGAATTGTCGCATTTTATAATCCAGAAATAAATGATAAACAAGCTGCTATCGGCAAGATGATGGCGGCAATTAAGCATCGTGGTCCTGATTCAGATGGTTTCTATACCAATGATAAAGTCGCTTTAGGCTTTCGGCGTCTGTCAATTATTGACTTACGTGGCGGTAGTCAACCGATTTATAATGAAGACAAAACGCGGGCAATTATTTTTAATGGTGAAATCTATAACTTTAAGCCGTTAAGAAAAGAATTGATTGCGGCCGGTCATACTTTTACCACTAAATCCGATACAGAAGTACTTCTTCATGGCTTTGAAGAGTGGGGCATGGATGGCTTGCTCAAACGGGTTCGTGGCATGTTTGCTTTTGCCATCTGGGATGATAATACCCAGACATTGTATGGTGCGCGCGATTTCTTTGGAATCAAGCCGCTATACTATAGCAATGAAAACGGCCATTTAATGATTGGTTCAGAAATCAAGAGCTTTCTCGCTTTTCCAGGCTTTAAGAGACGCCTTAACATTGAAGCTGTTAAGCCATACTTAATGAACCAATATAATGATTTAACAGAAACTTTCTTTAAGGGAATTTACCGTTTCCCTGCTGGTCATTGGTTTGAATATAAAGATGGTGAAATGAAGACGCACCAGTATTGGGATGCGGAATATAAGGCTAACACGCTTAGCTTTGAAGAAACCGTCAATAAGATCAATGAGGACTTGCAAGAAACAGTTAAGCTCTATCATAATGCTGACGTTCCTGTTGGTGCTTTCTTATCTGAAGGGGTTGATTCAAGTTACATTACAAGTATCTTGAATCCAGACGATGTTTTTTCAATTTCTTTTGATGATGCCACCTACGATGAGGCCTCTAAGGCTAAGGCACTGGCTGACATGAAGGGGTGGAAATTTTTCTCGGATAAGGTAAAAGCCGATGAAGCCATGCATGATTTTGCGGAAATGCAGTATCACATGGATGAGCCTGACGCCAATCCGTCAATTATTCCGCTGTGGTATCTGTGTAAAATGGCCCGTAAGCATGTTACGGTTGCACTTTCTGGGGAAGGTGCGGATGAATTGTTTGCCGGCTATGTCAACTACGGCATGCACACGCATAACAGCGTTATTAAGGCTTTTACTTCGCAGTGTAAGAAGTTGCCGAAGAAGAGCCGGGTCAAATTAGCGCACAAGATTAAGAAGATGCCTAACTTCCCTGGCAAGGTTCACCTCTACACTAATTTGGCGGAACCGAGTGAATTCTATGTGGGTCAATCCGTGATTTATGATATGGATTACCCGACGATTTTTACTTCAGAAGATGCCAATAGCATTTTGAAGCCATCATATCGCAATAAGCTAACGGTAAATGGCATTTACCAAAGTGACTTTAAGAAAGTTAAAGACCTTGATAATGTGCGGCAAATGCAATACATCGACTTGCATCACTTTATGCTTAATGACATTGAGCAAAAGGCCGACAAGATTTCAATGGCACATTCTTTGGAATTACGTGTCCCGTATCTTGATAAGAAGATTGCGGAACGGGCTAATTCGATTCCAACGGATTATTTAGTTAATAAGCATGATACTAAATATGCTTTACGTAAAGCTTCAGAAAAAGTTTTGCCAGATGAATGGGCTAAAAGGCCAAAACTTGGTTTCCCAACACCAATTAAAGAATGGCTGCAAGAACCACGTTTTTATAAGCAAGTGCGGGAATTATTCAGCGAAGAATTTGTTAAGGACATTTTCGAGCAAGATAAGATTTTGCAGTTGCTAGATGATAACTATCAAGGTGATGGTTCACACCGCCGTCAGATTTGGACCATTTATACATTCCTTGTTTGGTATAAATTATTCTTTGTTGATTACGAAGAAACGGTCAAGAAATACCAACACGTTCAGCCGGAAGTAGCCAGCTTAATTGAACAAGGAAAATTAGTTTAATTGGGAGTAGATTTTTCAAATGAAACAAGATTTTACACCTATCTTACTTGGCAGTGATATCAATGTTTATGGCATGGCCAGGTCTTTTAACGAAGCATACGGCATTAGTGTTAAGGCACTGGCTGATACACAATTAGCGCCTACGCG
This sequence comes from Lactobacillus sp. B4026, assembly GCF_026535825.1. Lineage (NCBI taxonomy): Bacteria > Bacillati > Bacillota > Bacilli > Lactobacillales > Lactobacillaceae > Lactobacillus > Lactobacillus sp. B4026. The sequence goes on along the minus strand of NZ_JAFNPD010000014.1, from coordinate 32,381 downwards.
TTATTCCAAGATCGTTAACGTTGAACTGCACCACGGCTTTAGTGAAGACCCGACCTTCATTGAAGTAATGCGGGAGCAAATGAAAATTTACCAAGATCACGATGAACCGGTAATTTTGATTGCTTGTGGGGACGGCTATGCCGAACTGCTATCAAAGCACCAAGATGAACTAAAACAAGTTTTCGTTGTTCCATATATTAAGTACGATCTTTTGCAAAAACTGATTTCAAAAGAAGGTTTTTACAAGATTGCGGAAGAGTATGGCTTGCCATATCCAAAAACAAAGATCATTACGATGGCTGACTTTAAGGCTGGTAATTACTTGGAATTCCCATTTGATTATCCAATCGAATTAAAACCGGAAGATCCGGTTTCTTGGCTAGATGTTCATTTTGAGGGCCGGAAAAAGGCCTTTACCATTCACAATGAAACTGAGATGAGTGATATTGTTGGTAAAATCTACGGCAACGGCTATCAAGCCGATTTAATTGCGCAAGACTTTATTCCAGGTGATGACTCCAATATGCGCGTTTTAAACGCTTATGTTGATAAAGACCATCACGTGAAAATGATGTGTATGGGTCACCCGCTTTTAGAAGACCCAACGCCGCAATCTATCGGGAACTACATGGCGATTTTGCCAGAATACAATGAAAAGCTTTACGAGCAAGTCGAAGCCTTTTTGGAAAAATTGAATTACACTGGAATGGCCAATTTTGATATTAAGTACGATACGCGGGATGGTAAATACAAGTTCTTTGAAATCAACTTGCGTCAAGGCCGATCAAGTTTCTACGTTACCCTAAATGGCTACAATTTGGCTAAGTGGTATGTTGATGACTATGTCTATGACAACTTGAAAAACAAGGAAACGGTCTATGGCAATAAGTTAAAGTCAAAGCACGTCCTTTGGCTAGGAATTCCGGTTAAAGTCTTTAAGGAATATGCGCGCGACAACGAAGCCAAGAATTTAGCGGAAGAATTGATTCATGAGGGTCGATGCGGAACGACTGTCTTTTATGACAAAGACCGCAACTTTAAGCGTTGGCTGTTGATGAAATACATGTTTCATAATTACTATGGTCGTTATAAGAAATACTACCAAGTTAATAAAGGCCAGTTTTTTGATAAATAAGTTGGAACTTGACTAATATTTATTTAAATTCATGGGCATGAGAAAAATTCTAAATTAAAACAAATTACTCTGCGAGGTCAATCAATGATTTTGCAGAGTATTTTTTTACCATGTTTTTTAAGCAAAAACGGGAAATATCCATGATGTTTGATTGGAAAAAGCTAAAAAAGAGACACTCACGCTAATGTGTCAACTTAGCCGTTAGCAGATTTGCTTTTGCTGGTTATGAGGCTCGCAATAAAGTTATGCGTGACATTATTAGGGTGATTACGGTAGAAAAAGCCAACTGCTGCGTCAAAATTCCAGGCTACTTTTTTCACCAGGAATGGTGCACAGGAGCTAGCTAATGCTTGATGGACTAAAATCAAGCTATTGTTCAAAAGTGCTGCGTTAACTTGTGCCTTATTATAAACGGAATAATTGGAGATATTCACATGGTGGCAATTTTGCTGGATAAATTGCTGAATCTGAGCTGATTGGCTTAAAACATTATTCTTAACCAGCCAAATTCGCTGGTTATTTAAATCAGTGATCTTCAATTGCTTCTTTTGGGCGAGGATGTTGGTTGGGGGAACGGCTACCATCAAAGGAGTAGTCGTAATTTTTTTAAATAAAAACCCTTGCTTAGGAAGAGGTTCTTCTGAGTAAATACCCTCAATCAGATCAATATTAGGTGGAATTTGTTCGTAGTCCTTAATTTCCTGGAACTTAAGCTTGACCTGCTTATTTTGCGCAAACTTTGTCCAATAATGATCAAACAAATTAGTGGTACTTAAATAACCGGTTCCGACAGTCAGCGTGTTTTGGTAGTTTTGCAGTATTTGTTTGGTGGCTAAACATAGCTGCTTAATTTTGTGAGCTTGGACTAAAAATAGCTTGCCAGCTTCCGTCAGAGTAACACCATGTGAATCTCGCACAAATAACTTGCAGCTTAGTTTGGTTTCTAACAGATTAATTTGCTGGGTGACTGCCGGTTTGGAGATGTACATTGCCCTAGCAGCAGCGGAAAAACTCCCCAGTTTAGCAACAACGATAAAAGTATCAATTTCATGGTCATACATTTTTACACCTCATCCTTAAGTTAAGCCTAGACTTAACTCTGCGTAAGCACAATCAAGAAAGCGCTTTTAACTAAAAATAATATAATTACGGTAGATAGTAAAGGAGTAAAAAATTATGGCTAAATTTGAAATTGTAGTTGTTGGCGCCGGTGCATCAGGAATTAGTGCTGCTTTAGCGGCAGCTCAAGCTGGTGCTAAAGTTGCCTTGCTTGAAAAAGGCGATAAATTTGGTGGTGCCGGAATGTTTGGTGCGCAGGGATTATTTGCGGTTGAAAGTAAAGCACAAAAAGCAACGGGACAAAAATATACTTTAGAAGATGCCTATCACGAAGTGATCAATTACACACATCATTCTTCAAATGCCAGAATGACTAAAGCAATTTTGGCGAAGTCGGCTTCAACGATAGATTGGATGAGGGAAAATGGGCTAGAAACTGAGCTTGTCACTAACACACAGGAGGTGCATCAGAATCATCCACAGACTTACCATCAATTTGTTGATAAATTTAATGGCTTCCAGAAGGTTGTGGACAACTTTATTAAAGCGGGCGGCACATTATTAACAGAAACAACTGGTAACAAAATTATTCAAGAAAACGGTGAAGTCGTTGGGATAGAAGTCACTATTAAAGGTGAGAAAAAGGTATTAGCGACGAAAGCAATAATTTTAGCTGATGGCGGATTTGTCGGTAATCAAGCCGAACTTGCTAAGTCTTGTTCAATCAATCCGGCTGACCTTTATTCAATGGGGGAGAGAAAGGCAACTGGAGATGGCCTGAAAATGCTTAAAGAAGCAGGTGGTGTGAATAATTATAAGCGGATTTTTGAAAATCATGCGGCGACTGTTTTTGCTAAACATAATCCGAAATGGCATAACCAAACTATTTTTACCTTAACTTGTTTACCTTTCTTGTGGCTTGACCGTGAGGGCAAGCGATTCACGAATGAAGACTTGGTTTATGATTTTGCCCTTTGGGGTGATACGGTTTATGCCAATGGCGGATATTATTACTTTTTATTAGATCAGCAATTAGTCCAGTTTTTAAAAACTAAGTCATTAAATTGGACAAGTTCATTTGAAAGAACCTTTCGCTTACTAGATGGCAAGCCAATGACACACCAAGTTGGACCCTTTGCTACAATTGAAGCAGATTTGCAAGAAGCAATTAGTGAAAATGCTGCCTTTAAAGGCAATACATTGACTGAATTAGCTGAAAAAATGAATGTCAATGCTGCAAATTTAACGCAAGCAGTAAAGCGTTACAACCAATTAGTGGAAAAGGGCACCGATTCTGATTTTTATAAAAAGCCGGAGTTTATGTCTATTGGGGTGAAACAAGCGCCATTTTATGCTGTTCGTGCTAATTCGACAACGCTAGGCACAGTTGGAGGAGGCCTAGTTAATGAGAATTTTGAAGCATTGACTGAAGCGCATGCAGTAATTCCGGGTATCTACGCTGTTGGTAATGATGCGGCAGGGATGTTTGACTCTTCTTATCCGACAATTGAGGGTTTAAGCAATGCTTTTGCTTGGAATTCAGGGCGAATTGCTGGTGAAAAAGCAAGTAAGTATGTAAAAAGATAAGATTTTCAGGATTTAGTAACAATGGTTTAACTTAAAAGGCTATCTGGCTTCAATTGTGTTAATGAAGTCAGATGGCTTTTTTGTATTTAACGTCTTTTTACCACTAAAAGAGCACTTGTACTAATACCATATTTTGTGATATTGTAATAGCGTAATGAATATGTAATACACTAGTGAGAAATTATCTTTTAAAATTTTCTGAAAGTGAATGAAATAATGAAACTTAAAAATAATACAATGCTCAATCTTGAAAATGTTAGTTCTTATATCGGAAAGGTCAAAAGTGTTGTTAATATTTTGGGCAAAGAAAGGGGTTAGGCATTATGGGCAAAAGTTTAGAAGAAGAAGTTTATAAATTTAATCATGAAAAGATTTCGTTATATGGGTTACTAGTCCTGTTTTTTGCCATGCTATATAACATTGTCTCTGGCAAAACCATTGAACGAAGCAATTTAAGCTATGGTTTTGGGGCAATTGAATGGATTCCGCTAATTATAATTGCAGTTGGTTCAGCCTTTTTCGCAATGGAATATAAGAACAGAACGATTCTGACAATGTTGTATAAAAGTACAAGCAAACTAAAGATTTACTTAGCTAAATTCTTAGTCATTTTTATCTATAGTGTTGTTCTCACAGTAGTGGCAATTCTTCTTACCTTTTTGTTTAGCTTTCTTTTTACTGGTCATAAATATGACTGGAGTGCAACTATTAACGGGCATTCATTAATCTTTGACCTTTTGATTAATATGCTGGGGGCAATTATTTACTCCTTTTTTATTACTGGCTTATCCTTTATGCTGTGCATGTTAACCAGAAATAATGCGGTAGTAGTCTGCATCGGGATCGTTTTAGCCTTTTTTGGCGCAGGTTTTTCTGGTGCGTTGATGCGGTCGTTTCCCGAGGCTGTAAGTATTATCAAATGGAATCCGATGAGCATGATTTTCATTTCTCAACAACTGACAAGGACATCGCTGATATCAACTTCGCACTTGCTAGATAGTGAACTAATTATTGCCAATATCGCTTATGGACTAATCTTTGTAGTATTTGGCTATTATTTGTTTAAAAACCGGCGCGTTTAGGAAAGAGGCTTTTAGAATGGCTTATAGTATTAAACAAGAATTTTATAAATTGGTACACCGAAAAATTACCTGGATTTCGGCTATCTTGCTATTGTTTCTGATGATTTTGACCGGCTTTGCCATGGCTGAAGATACAAAAAAATTGGTCTTAGCATTGACCTATGACTCCTCTGACTTTATCATGTTTATCTTGGTCATTGTTGGTGCAACTAGCTTTTCGATGGAATTTCAAAATAATGCTATCTTGACGCTTTTGTATAAATCAGCGAATAAGATTGAGGTTTATTTATCAAAATATCTTGCAATATTTATTTACGATATTTTTCTTCATGTTCTAGCTATTTTTTATACTATTATCTTGCGTTACACAATCTTTAGGTCCAATGTGAATTGGAACTCAATTTATCTTTATCATCAGCCAATCTGGATTAACATGCTTAAGGTTTCTGCAATTGACTTAGTTACGACAATGTTAATTATTACGATTGTTTTCTTATTATCCTGCATAATTAATAACAATGCGGTTGTGATTACGGTCAGCTTGCTAGTTACTTTTTTGGGGCAAGGAATTTCTAGTAGTTTAACGAGAAGGCATATGCTCGTTGGAATTATGAAATGGAATCCGTTTAACATGGTTAACTTGACAAGGCAATATGGCAACTTTATTACCTATGTAGAGATAACACATTTGCGTAACCCGCAAATTTTGCTTGGATCAATAATTTACATCATGATCTTTTTTATCATTGGCTATCTAATTTTCCGGAAAAAGCGCTTCTAGCATTTAATTGTTTGAAGCTGCTTGTTTTAGAAGCATATCTTGAAAAAGTTAATTTTTATTAAAAGCAGACCCCAAAAGATGATCTTGGCTCTGAACTGAGTATCATCTTTTTTTGTGCGCTTAAAAAAGTCATTAAGCTTTTCACGTTAGTATTAAAGTAAACTCGGGGTGTTCTTTTGGCGCGCAACTTGTTAAACTGGTTAATGGAATTCAACTATAGAAAGGACTGAATAAATGAAACTTAAACATGGATCAAATAATGAAACAGAAGTTAAGTTACGCTGGCTGCTAGTAGGAGAGCTAGCAACATGGATTGGGTCGAGCTTTGTTTGGCCCCTCACTTCGGTCTATCTAAATAAGCAATTGCACATCAGTCTATCAGTAATTGGACTGGTATTATTTTGCAATTGTGCAAGTAACGTACTAGGCTCTTTTACAGCTGGACGTTTATATGATCGCTGTAATCCATATCCACTAATTGTTGCTGGTCTGGGGACTGATGCACTAGTCTTATTTTTTATGGCCTTTTTCCACGGCTGGCCAGCATATTGGATTTGGCTAATTATCACGGGTTTTGTCAGCGGCTGGAACGGCACAATGATTAACTCAATTGCAACAAGTTTGCGTAATTATCCTGGTCGCTATGTCTTTAACTTAATTTACTTTGCCCAAAATGTGGGTACAGTAACAGGAACCTTACTTGTTGGCTATCTTTATGACTTTTCAATTGAGTTCTTATTCTTACTAGCCGCATCATTATTTGCAATTGCCTGCATTAACGCGGCGATTCACTACCGCCCAGTTATTAATTTTCATAAAGAGCGTGTAGCTAAGAGCAAAAATACTGGTGAGAAGCCTAAAGCGGAGCCAATGCCTAAGCATAATATGATGCTAATGATTGGTTTTCTTATTTCGTTAGCGGTAACGTGGCTGATGTATATGAACTGGGAATCCAACCTTTCTGTTTATATGGTGTCATTAGGGATCCCGTTCCATTTATACAGTTTGTTATGGACGCTAAACGGCGCAATCATTGTCACAGTGCAGGTTATTCTAGCTAGATTCCCTCATCTGTTTAAAAACTTATTCCAACAAATTATTTTTGGCACAACAATGTTTGCAATCTCCTTTGCAACGCTTATTTTTGCTCGTGATTTTGCCCATTTTGCATTGTCGATGGTGATTCTAACATTAGGCGAAGCAACTGCTTTTCCAGCTGTTCCAGCATACATTAATGATTTGTCACCAATGAGCAGTAAGGGCAAGTATCAAGGAGAAATCAATGTTGCTCGTGGGATTGGCCAGGCCTTTGGTCCGCTATTTGGCGGAATGGTTATTGATCGAGCTGGGTATATCCCATTCTTTATCATTGCTGCTACGGGGATCTTCTTAATGGTTCTGTTATTAATCCCACTTCATGCAAAACTACGTAAATATATCAAACTTTTTAAGTAATTTTGTAAAGGCTTTTTAATATCTGCTGCTTGCTTAAAATGATAATATTAATTTAGTCTAATTTTAATTTTGATAAAAAAGGAAGGACTCTTTTGATGAATAAATTTTTTGCAGTTCGCGGCGGTGGCGGCAACATCATTGAACCTAAGGTTGGCACAAGACCACAAGACAACCTTTACTTAGCCGTTAACTCAGAATGGATTGAAAAAACAAAAATTCCTGAAGATCGCTCACGAATGGCAGCTTTTGACGGTATTGAGGTGAACGTTGAAAAGCTCTTGATGAAAGATTTTGCTGATTTTGCTTCTGGTAAAAAAGAGGTACCAGATGTACCTAACTTGGATGAAGCAGTCAAACTTTATCAACTTGCATGTGATTTTGATAAGCGTAACAGTGATGGTGCTGAACCAATTGAGTCTGACTTAGCCTTGCTTGATAGTATCAAGGATTTCTCTGATTTCAACCTCAATGCACCGGATCTTTCAACTTTTGCATCATTGCCATTTGTTTTTGATGTTGAACCAGATTTAAAAAATGCGAAAATTAACGGCTTAAACTTTTCTGGCCCGGGTACTTTCCTACCTGACACTACAACTTATCAAACCGATGATGCTGCAAGTTTGCTTGCTATTTTGCAAAAGCAGTCTGTTAAGTTGCTGGAAATGGCGGGAATGTCTACCAAGAAGGCAGAGAAATACGCAGAAAATGCGATTAAATATGACGCTAAGCTTGCAAAGGTAGTTAAGTCCTCAGAAGAATGGGCAGATTACCCAGCTTGCTACAACCCAATGAGTATTGCCGACTTTAAGGCTAAATTTGGTAAATTCCAGATTTCTTATTATCTAAAAGAAATTATTGGCGAAGAGCCTGAACAAATCATTGTTCAAGAGCCTCGTTACTTGGATCACTTTGCTGAATTGGTAAATGAAGATAATTTCGCCGAAATTAAAGGCTGGATGATTGTCAACTTTATTAACGACGTTGCGTCAACATTATCGCAAGAATTCCGTGAAGCTGCATTTCCATTCAGTCAAGCATTATCAGGTCAACCAAAGCTGACTAATGGTGAAAAGCAAGCATACCACATTGCTAATGATACTTTCAGTGAAGTGGTTGGCGTTTACTATGGTAAGACTTACTTTGGTGAGGATGCCAAAAAAGACGTAGAAGACATGATTGACCGGATGCTAACGGTTTACAAGGATCGTCTACGTAATAATGATTGGTTATCTGAAGCAACCAGAAAACAAGCCGTTACTAAAGTTGAAGCTTTGGAATTAAAGATTGGTTATCCAGATAAGGTTGAAGAAATTTACAACCGTTTAAAGGTTATTCCTGCAAGTAAGGGTGGCAGTCTTTATTCAAACGAACGTGCATTTGCCTTGGAAGAGCAAAAGTACAATATTGAACAGTTACATAAAGAAGTTGATCGCTCAATCTGGGCAATGCCAGGCAATTTGGTTAATGCTTGTTATGATCCTACTAGAAACGACCTAACTTTCCCTGCAGCTATCTTACAAGCACCATTTTATGACCTGAAGCAAGACCGTGCTACTAACTTTGGTGGTATTGGTACTGTGATTGCTCACGAAGTTTCCCATGCTTTTGACAACAATGGTGCAAAATTTGATGAGATCGGCAACATGAAGAATTGGTGGACTGATGAGGATTACGCTGAATTCAAGAAGCGTACTCAAGCTGAGATCGATTTGTTCGATGGCATTCAATATGGACCTGTTACCATTAATGGTAAGCAAGTCGTTTCGGAAAATATCGCCGATCAAGGTGGCTTAACCGCCGCAGTTGAAGCAGCTAAGAATGAAAATGATGATCTTAAGAAGTTGTTTGAAAACTTTGCCCGGATTTGGGCCAACAAGCAAATGATTGAGGCAATTAAGAGTCAAACTGCCGTTGATGTGCATGCGCCGGGTCCATTACGTGCTAATGTACAATCACAATGTCAGGATGAATTTTACAAAGTCTTTGACGTTAAGCCTGAAGACGGTATGTGGCTTGATCCTGATAAACGTGTTCATATTTGGTAATTAATATAAAAGAAACACTTCTCTGATAAGGGGAAGTGCTTTTTGTATTGGAAAAATTTGCATTTAAGGTTGCCAACATAAAAGGCTAAATGCAAAAAAAGGTAAAATTTACATTTAAGGTTGCCAACATAAAAGGCTAAATGCAAAAAAGAGCAAAATTTGCATTTAAGGTTGCCAACTTAAAGAGCTAAATGCAAAAAAGAGCCAAATTTGCATTTATGGTTGCTGATTTAAAGAGATAAACTCAAAAAATGGTTAAATTTTAGTTTAAGGCCATTAAACTTTGTAGGTAAAATGTAAAAAGTGGTAAAATTTCTACTTAAATATAGAAGTTTTATTTTTATTAAGCACAAAAAGTGTCTGATTTTTTATTTTATGTTTTCAAATAATATAAATAAATTTAAAAGGTTAAGTTTTAACTATAATATGTAATTCTTAGTTTTGTGAAAAACCATTTTTAAGGCATTGGGGGAAATATTGATGAGTGGATATAAATCATTACGGGTTTATTCTTATGAACATCCTGGAGAATCTATAGAGCCAGAACTAGACAAGCGTCTTAATGGTTATGGAACTAGAAAATTTTCTCTAATAATTAATCCAATTAATGAAAAAGAAGGTGTTAGATTATCAGATCGATTTAACCTTTTTCTGGTTCCAATTAATGAGATTACTCAATTATTAATCAGTATTAATAGTAAGTCAGAACAGATAAAGAATTTAATTCAGAAGTTGCCAGGCGTTGCAAGTAATCAGTTTTTTTATCAAATGTTAGTAAGTGAAATTAAAGGAACAAATGAAATTGAAAACGTTTCTTCAACAACGGAAGAAATAAATTTTGCCATTGATAATATAAATAATGAAAAGAAAAATATTAGGTTGAAATCATTTGCCTACATGTATTCTTCAATTAAAGTTGGTAAGGTAAATAAAATTGAAAAGTTAGATGACATAAGAAAACTATACGATGATCTTTTAGCTGGCGAAATTCCCGAAGATAAACTGCCTGATGGCAAGCTATTTAGAGATGGATTTGTTCGAATTGGAAATAGCACTAAAACTGTTCATTGTCCTAAAGAGCATGAAAATGAAATAGTAGACCAGTTAAAGGAGTGGATAGAATTTATTAATGATGACAAAATTGAATCAATTATAAAGGCATGTGTTGCTCACTACTACTTTGAATATGTTCATCCATTTTATGATGGGAATGGTAGGCTTGGAAGATATATTTTTTGTAGTTATGTTGGGAAAAAACTGGATCCGTATACAGCAATTAGCTTTTCTCATCAAGTTAATTTGAATAAAAATAAGTATTACAAGGGATTTGAAGAGGTAGAAAATAAAAAGAATTATGGTGAAGTAACCTTGTTTGTTTTAAATCTCTTGAATTATTTGGAAAATGGGCAAAATGATGTTTTGGATAAATTGTTGACCAGTATAGATCACTTGGAATTTGTGAAGCTAGAGCTAGAAAAACAAAAATATTCTCATATTGAGCTTAATTTGCTTTATATCTATTCTCAAGCATTTATTTTTAATGATTTTGAAGGAAGCGTAGAAGATCGTGAAATGTATGAGATATTTAAGAAAAATGAGGGGATATCAAAAAGAAATGTGAAAACAAGTATTGATGACTTAGAAAATCACGGACTAATTGAGACAGTCAAAAAAAAGCCATTTAAAAGAAAAATAACTGAAAAATTTTTAAAAGAAATAGGTATAAAATAATTTCTTTGCAAAAATATTCAAGATGATTATTGATCTTATTTTGCCGTTTCTTGGAAAGTACTTCTCAAATTATTATTTTTAAATAACTATGCATATTATCTCTGAGTGATTTTTTTAATATGACTTTTAGCTAAACTCTTTAATTTTTGATTAGTGTTAGGAGGATAAAATGGAAATCGGTAATCTATTAAAGAAATACCGCTTAAGCCGTGGTAAAACTAAAAAGGCTTGGGCAGGAGATATCCTTAGCCCGTCATTTTATGCTCGAGTTGAAAATGGAAGTAACCGTATTTCCGCAGAAGATTTAATTGATCTATTACATGCCAATGATATATCTGTAGTTGAATTTTTTGGACAACTAAATCCTCAGGATAGATTAGTTAATGAGAGAAGATACCAATTTTTGTTTGCAATCAATGAAGCTTACTATCAAGATTCAAAAGCAGACTTACTGAAAATTCGCGATACTATTTGTAAAAGCAATCTACCTGATAAAAGCGAAGAACTAATGATACTAGATGTTTATTTGGCAATTGTCGATGATGAATATGACAGCATTAACCAAGAGACATTACATGAACTAAAGGATCGAATATTCATGGCCAATGAATTTGATCTTGATACAATGAATTTATATTGTAATTGTATGGCTTTCTACGATTTTGATACTAACCTGATGATTTCGAGCAAGCTTGTAAAACAGTATCAAGGAAACCAAAATAGCCTAATTGAGAAAAATTTATTAGGAATAATTATCAACATGCTAAATTTTTGTATTAAAGAGCAACGTTATGAAGAAGCTAAACAATTTATTAATTCTGCCAATCAAATCGCTCCTAAACCAGAAATATATTTTTATAAAAATATGATTATTTTCTTTACTAATATAATTCTCTATCACACAAACTCTGATGAAAAGTATTTAGAAACTTGTCATGATATTATTAATGATATCAATAGAATTGGGATGAACGATTTTAGTAAAGAAATGGCAGAGTTTTTACAAAAAAATATTAAATAAATCTTATTGGGACATCCTTGTAACGTTTATAGCCAGATACTAGAAAAGAAGTTATATTTGGCTTAAAAAAATACAATCTTGAACAAACTGACATGATTGCTTCATAAGTAGCAAATATGCCAGTTTTTTCTTTGCATTTTTTTACATGATACAATTTCTTTAATTAGTGTATTAGATATCTAGTACACTTCAGTTATAAAGGAGAGCTAGAAATGAACACGACAGTAAAAAATTTACTACAGCTTGATAGTGTCAGCACATATGTTGGACATACAGAAATCGTGAAAAAAGCTACTTTTGGCATTAAGCCCGGTGAAATTATTGGTTTAATTGGTCCAAATGGAGCTGGTAAAACGACTATTATGAAAACCATTCTGGGACTAATGAAGTTTACTGGCAGAATTAATGTTAACGGTAAACCTGTCACTGAAAATAATCATGCTTCCTTGGCAAAGGTTGGGGCTTTGATTGAGCATCCAGCAATTTATCCTTTTTTAACAGGCCAAGAAAATTTGAAATTGTATGCTCATAGTAAAGACGATATGACCCGAATAGTTACTAGGTTGCAAATGAATTCATACATTAACAGTAAAGCTAAAGGCTATTCTTTAGGAATGAAACAAAAATTAGGTATTGCAATAGCCTTGTTAAATCATCCAGACTTGGTAATTCTTGATGAGCCAATGAATGGTCTGGATATTGAGTCAACTATTGGCGTTAGAAAATTAATTCAAGAATATGCCAGTCGTGGTACCGCGTTTTTAATTTCTAGCCATATTTTAAGTGAATTACAAAAAGTAATGACTAGAGTTGTTTTGATTAGTAACGGAAAAATCATTTTAAATCAAAGCATAAGTGATTTTGAGACAATTAGTCACCAAAAATATCAGGTAACTACTGAAAATAATGATATGGCTAAAAAGATTTTTAGTGTTAATCAAGTTAATTACACTGAAAAAGATCAGCATTTAATTATTGCGCAAGAAAATATCTTCAAGATACAAGATGAGCTTTTCAAAAATAACATTCATTTGCTAGAAATGACACCAGTTGAAGTAAATCTTGAACAGATTGTGATTGATATTTTAGACAAGGAAAGAGGCTAAAATTATGGTTACCGCAATCAAAGAAGAATTTTACAAATTTAACCATGAGCGTGTTTCTTTATATGGTTTGTTGTTTTTGTTAGCGGTCATGGCTTATGGTGCACTTACGGGGAAAATGAATAAGACAGATTTAATCTATGGTTATGATGCTGTTGAATGGATTCCGATTATTATCATTGCGGTTGCAAGTGCCTTTTTCGCAATGGAATATACCAATAACACGATCATCATGTTGCTTTACAAAAACTCAAATAGACTAAGAATCTATTTAGCTAAATTTTTTATTATCTTTTTATATGCTATTTTTTTAGCTATTGCAGCAGTTTTACTGACTTTTTTGTTAAGCCTAGTATTTGTTCCAGGTAAGTATCATTGGACAGCGATTATTCACGGCCATTCTATTATTGGCGATTTATTGATTAATATGGGTGCAACTCTGTTGTATTGTTTCTTCATAAATGGGCTGTCATTTATGTTAATTATGTTAGTCAAGGTTAATGCAATTGTTATCTGTATTGGCTTATTCTTAGGTTATATTGGCGCAAGTATCTCTGTTGCCTTAATGGAAATTTTTCCTTCAGCAATCAACATTATTAAATGGAATCCTTTAAGTATGATTTTTATTTCCCAACAGCTAACACGGAGCTCGCTAACTGCTACGTCACACTTAAGCAATATCCAGCTGATAATAGCTACAGTTATGTATGGCATAGTGTTTGGCACCATAGGCTATTTCGTGTTTAAACACCGCCGAGTTTGATTCTAAAGAAAGGAAAAAATAAAATGCTTTATAGTTTAAAACAAGAAATTTATAAACTAAAACATAAAAAGATTTCTTGGATTTCAACTTTAATATTATTGCTACTTATGGTTATAACGGGTTACTCAATAGGTTATGAAGAAGCCAAAGTTTGTTTAATGACTTGTTATAATGCGTCTTATTGGATTACCTTTATTTTGATTATCGTTGGCGCAACTACTTTTTCGATGGAATTTCAGAATAATACCATCCTCACTTTGCTTTACAAATCATCAAATAAGCTTAAAGTCTATATAGCGAAATTTATTGTTCTCTCTCTTTACAATATATATTTACATGCTATGGCAATAATTTTTACTTTTATCTTAAGTATGTCTATCTTTAAATCAAATATTACTTGGACCACCGTATATCAGTATGGTCAGCCAATCTGGCAAAATATGCTTAATACGATGATTGTTGACTTACTAACCACTACATTAGTACTAAGTATCGTTTTTATGCTATCTTGCATGGTTAACAATAACGCAATAGTTATTACTGCCAGTGTTTTGGTGTTTTTTATAGGTGGAAATGTATCTACAGATTTACTAAGAATCCATAAATTTATTGGTGTTATGAAATGGAATCCTTTTAGTATGCTTAATTTAACCGATCAATACTATAATTACGCTGGTTATATTAGTATTACGCACTTAACAAACTTAGAAATGATGCTGGGGACTGCCTGTTATATTGCTTTATTTCTAACTATTAGCTACCTAATTTTTCGCAAAAAGAGCTTTTAGTTTTTGTAATTAAGCTTTTGAAGATACATAAAAAGGACTGGAGAAGTTAATCTCTAGTCCTTTTCAATTTAATTATTATCAATTTCTTGATCTTTTAAATGAGAGTAGTCGCGTGGGGCAACTCGTCTAATATGTAGGTTTTTCTTTGGTCGACCCAGGATTAACGGTACTTGTTCGACTACCGTATCGGTGAATTCAAGGCCAAACCATGAGGCAGGGTTGGATGAAAGATTTTGCAGCCAAATGCGTGCCTTCAAAATCCATTTTTCAAAGCCCTTGAGTTTAGTGAGCGGACTAACAACTTCATTAACGATGACAAATGAGAAATCGCCTACTTTGCGTCCAGGAGTGGTTGTGTATTCTTGTGGCTGCGCCTCGATTGTACCGTCTTTAATCAGATCCTGCACAATCTGTCTTAAGTAGACGTTAACACTGGTTTGCTTTTTAAAACCTAAGAAAAGTTGAACGTTGATAACGTTTTTAGTGTCATAGGTGTTAACTGCATATTTGGCCGTAAATGGCTCGTTCGTAATGTTGACGGAAACGAACCAGTAAGCAGCTGCACGTTTTGGTCGTTTATCCAAAATTGAATAAAGAATTTCGCGCTTAATGAACTTATTGTACTTAACTTTCGCCATGTAGACTAAGTTAGTTGCATAAGTCGGGTAATCATCATCGTGACTCAGGTCTGTCAGCATGTCAGTATATTCATCTAACCGGACATAAGTGCTTGCTCCTTCATGCTTATCGCGAACCCGGTTACCAAAGTACCAGATAAACATAATAACACCGATAAAGCCTGCAATTAAGACGGTAACATAACCGCCGTGCATGAACTTGGTTAAGCTGGAGACAAGGAACATGCCTTCAATAAAGCCGAAAACTACTAAAAAGCACAGGCGCAATAATAGTGGTTTGTTTTTTGAACCCAGATACTCGAATAAGAGCAAAGTAGTCATCAGCATTGTGACCGTGATGGAAAGACCATAGGCCGCTTCCATATGTTCTGAGGTTCTGAAGAAGATAACAATAGCAATTGTTGCCACACAGATCATCTTGTTAACAGATGGAATATAAATCTGACCGTGCTCGGTTGTTGGATAATTAATTTTCATCCGTGGCAAAAACTTCAGACCGCTGGCTTCGGAAACAAGCGTGAATGAACCAGTGATTAAGGCTTGTGATGCAATGATTGCTGCAATTGTTGCCAAAATAATCGCGAATAACCGCAGACTAGTTGGAACAGCTTCAAAGAACGGATTGAGTTCAGTACCGTGAGCTTGGTAGTGCGGATTTTGTAAAATCCATACGCCTTGGCCAAGATAGTTTAATGACAGGCAAAGAAAAACATATGGCCATGAGCCACGAATATTGCCCTTGCCGACATGACCAACATCGGAATATAGGGCTTCGGCACCAGTTGTTGCCAGGAAAATAGAACCGAGGATAAAAATACCAGCCTTGTTAGCCGGGCTAAATAAAATCTTGATTGCCCAAACTGGGTTAAGAGCTTCAAGGATTGACCAGTCATTGGCCATATTCAAGACGCCGATTATCCCTAAGAAGGTGAACCAGACAAACATAATTGGTCCAAAAGCTTTTCCAATGCTGCTAGTTCCGAGCATCTGAATCGAAAATAGTACCAGCAAAATTGCGATTGTAATAATGATGACGGAATTTTGGTTGGGCACCGGGATGCTAGAACCAAAACGCATATTTTTCAACCCCTCGATTGAGGTCGTAACCGTCACGGCTGGGGTTAGCGTTCCGTCAGCCAGCAGTGCGGCTCCTCCGATTAATGCCGGCATTACCAGCCATTTAGCCCGTTTACGAACTAAAGCATACAGGGCGAAGATCCCGCCTTCACCACGGTTGGTTGCTCTTAACGCAATCAGCACGTACTTGACAGTCGTCAGCAATGTGACTGTCCAAAAAATTAAAGAAATTGAACCCAAAATCAATTCACGGTTAACGTTAGCTATTCCGCCATTACCGTTCACGATTGACTTCATTACGTAGAGTGGACTAGTTCCGATATCTCCGTAAACGATTCCGATCGTGATTAGCAGACCAGCTGCCGAAATCCGTTTCTTTTTCTGATTCATAGTAATCTCGTACTCCCATAGATTTATTAATATTTTAAAGTAAAAAAGAATGTCAATTGGCATTCTCTTTTAAGTATCTATTTTGTTCTTTTTTTAATAATAGTACAAGTAAATTATGATAAAGAAGTAGAAATATTATCACGCCGATCTTCATACCAGTTATCCCAGTCTTTGTATGAGGTCATCTTTTCAGGCTCAACTTTGTCCTGCTTAACAATCTCATCAACAATACTCTGGAAATTATTTGCATGGTATTGCAGAGCGTGTTTAACTAATTCTCTACGACCAAAATTAATGTTATCAATCACGTAGTGGTTAATGTCAACCATGTTTGAATTGACGTCATACATGTTCATGATTTCCAAGTCGCGTTGATTAAATTTAGCAATATAGAAGTCAGTGAAAACCTTCAAATAGTCTGGTTGTTCGTCAAATTCTTCATCGGGCATAGTTGTCCATTCAGCATCTGGCATGACAACCTTAAGGTCTTCATTTTCTTGTTCTTGTTCATTATCTTGCTCTTTGATATTATTTTCTTTTTCAGTCAAAGCAGACACTCCTTTAATAAAAATAGGAAACGTGAAAGTCAATAGTCATTTTACAGAGTTTAGGCTGTAAAAGCAACTATTGTAACGATTTGTACATAAATAGTAAATCTTTTTGCTCGTTTAGCTAGGAAAATTATAGCATCTTTTGTAGCACCAATTAAAGTGGGGGTGTTGTGTTCAAATAAAAATCGTCCAGCCAGTTATGGCAACGGACGATTTTTAAATTAAGCTATGTAAGTGCTAGTTAAAGCACCAACTTATTAATTTTTTGAGGAAAGCTACATGATTGGTGATTACGGTTTAAGGTAATCTGCGACATCAGATTTGGTAATCTTAGATGGTTTACTGCGACCAGATTTGCGGTAAAGGTCGATCAAATCTTGGGGACTAAACGACATCCCGTCATAACCAAGTTTAGTTACTCTTTTACGCAATTGGCTAATTTGATTGTTAGTAACCGTCTTGCCGTGAACTTTATGGTCGCCCACAGCACCTTCACCAGTCTTGCCGGCGTTACCAGTATCTTGATTTTGCTTTGCTGAGTTTGAGTTTGAACTTGAGCGATAACTTCTCGTTAAAGCACCAGCACCATTATCATTTTCATCGGCAAGCTTCTTATTCTTATCAACGCCCTTTTTAGCCTGCTTCTTGTATTTGGCATAGTATTGACCGTTGATGTAAGGCAAATCTAACACCTTTTGGTATTGGTCAATTGCCTGTAGATATTGCTTACCATCTTCAGCTTGCTTGGCATTATCAAAAATCGGCTTGATCTCGTTTTCGTAGTTGTCTTGCACGTCTTTAATAGTAGTTTTTAATTTGCGCCCCTGTTTAGTTAAGGTAGCGTAGCCATTATTTGCAGTAACTACATTATTGACGTTAGTCAGTGCATCATCGTACTTGCCATCTTTAGTTGCGCTAATTGCCGAAAGCATATTATCTGCTTGGCTCTTATAGGCTTTGGCCTGGGCAGTTTTCTTAATGCCAAGTGCTTTATCAAAGGCGCTGCTTGCCTTGGAATAATTCTTATCGGCAACTGCATCTTTACCTTGCTGCATTGCACTGTTGTATGAAGCATCAACTTGATTGCTATTGGATTTTTGGGTTGCGTAAAAGACGCCACCACCGATAGCAATAATTACTACTGCAACAATCGTCCAAATCGTAGATTTTTTCATAATCGGAATTTGTCCTCCTTATTAATATTCATACTAATTATAGATGGTTTAGGGTGTTTTGACTACTGATGCACGTTTTTAAGGCATTATAAACAACTTTTTTAGTAAATTTGTTACACTTTGGCGTTTCAATTCGTTAGTAATAGTGTAAGACATCTAGCGCGCGGATAGCTTACAGCAAGTTTTAGAGTTAACTAAGAAAGGCTACTGATAATGAGTTTCGAATTACTAGACCAATCAATCCAATATAGTTTTTACAATCCTAAATATGGTAAAGAAAAAACCAAGTCGCGAATTTTCCGCAATCTGAAAAAAGGTGCCTCTGCTGCGGGGCTTGCTAAGGTGGGGGATGCACTGGCAATCTTGCAAGGGGATGACCTAATAGCGGCAACACTGATTCAGAAACAAGCAATTCCATTAATTGAAGAAGGTAACTAAAGTCAGTCGAAGAGATATCTATATATAGGAAAGAAGAGGAAAATAGTTAAGATGGTAACCAGAACAAAGACCTTACAATTAGTATTTTTAAACGGCAAAGCTAAAAAGGTTAACTTAACCGTGCAAAATGCGGCAGATGACCTTGATTCAGAGACAGTTAAGACAGCAATGACGACAATTGCGCAAGCAGATGCTTTTGCAAAAGAGGGGGTGGATCTCTATCAGGTTCCTCAGTCTGCTTCATATGTTGAACGAGTTGTTACTAACTTGTTCGATAATTCTGCAGCTGAATCTAAGCAGTCTGCAGCTGGCGGAAGTATTAGAGCGAATCATTAGTAAAATTAAGCAGCTATTTAATTAGCATAAGCAAGTTTAATGAAAAGTCATCGCGAGGTGACTTTTTCTTTTTGTTATTATTTTGTAAAATTTTTGTTGTATAAAACAAGTTATTTGACTTTATTGAAGTTCAAAAGCCCCCAATTAATTGATGTATTAGCGTTTAGCAATCATGCAAAAAATTACATTTTTAACGCGAAGCTGTAAGCGTTTATTACAAAAGTGTGTAAAATAACTCCGCGCCTTGCAATTTGAGACAAAGGTAGGTACAATATGAAATGTGGTAAGTAATAGCTATGCTTCAGGTTCGATTGCCTGTACGCATGCGCGTTCTTCAGCCTGAAAGCTACCTCATAAGAGTTATAAACTTATGAATTCGGCTTGAAGGATGTTGTAACAATGTAGGCTCAATCCGACTGAACCTATAGCCTATTACTATTTTGTATATACACAAGGAGGAAAGACCACATGAAGAAAAATTTAAGAATTGTTAGTGCTGCTGCAGCTGCATTATTAGCCGTTGCTCCAGTTGCTGCAACTAGTGTTTCAACAGTATTTGCTGATGTCAATACTAGTGTTGCGGGTGGACCTGCTCAAAGTAGTACAGATAAAATCAATTGGGATTTGTCTATAACTAATGTAGCTGCTCTAAATGATGGGGACTCAGCTACTAAGGCTACTGCTACTTTAGCAACTCCAGTATTGCCTACTGATGCAAAAGTAACAGTTTCACAAGCTAAATTATACATGACTGCTGATGCATCTGGTGCTGCTAAGGGTGGCGCAGACATTACGATAAATCAAGCAACTGGTAAGCCATCTAGCATTCCTACTAGTAATGATCAAACGGTTTCAAAAGGTTGTAAATATGTTGCTTTAGCTTATGTTACGATTACTGGATTGAAGCCATCTACTGATTACTATATTAACGGTAGTTCAACTGCCACACCATCTGACAATACCGGTACTATTGCTAACTATGCAGTTAAGAGTGCGGAATTCACTATTTCAAATGCTGATTTAGCAGGTTCACCATATGTTACAGAAACTAATGATACTACTAAGACAGTTCTCACTTCAGGTTCATACGCTTTGACTCCTGCTGATTACAGTGTTTCTAAGCTCGCTAAAGCACTTGCTACACCTGCTAATGCTGTTGAAGATAGTACTACACATAAGAAGCCAGGTAAATATTCAGCAGGTGTGACAAAACCTAATGACACTACTACGGGTAATAATGCTACTGCTGACTTCGTTAACTCGGAAGCTGATGTCCGTGCTGCCCTTAAGGCTGCAGGAATTACTACTAAGGGATCAGACGAAACTTTTGACAAGCCAGCTGCACCATTTGTAGTTACTTTAAATGTACGTGCTACTAATGGTAAGACAACTGCTTTCCCTGTAACTGTTGATCCAAACGCTACAACTGCAGATGCAACTTATCCAGTAATTAATTACTTTAACAAGAATACAAAAGTTCCATTCCCTAAGATTTCTAACCCATCAGCAGCTACTGATGACAAGACTTCTTCACTGACTATTGATAACATTGATGATCTTACCTATACTGGGAATACAGATCCTATTACTTTCAATTATGTACCAGTTAATGGTGTAGTTGATACTGCCGCTATCAAGAGAGCATTTACTGCAACAGTAAATACTAACAATAGTGATAAATTAGCTGTTGATGTTGATGTTTCAAAAGTTAACACTAAGGTTGCTGGTAGATATCCAGTAGTTGTTTCTGCAACTAACGCTGACAAGAAGACTACTAAGATTACCTTTATGTTGACTGTTGGTGCTAAGGGTGCTTCTTACAAGACTGTTCAATCAGATGGTGACGTTCCAGTTTACAAGATTGAAGGTAACACTGTAACTGATACTAAGACTACTGTTAAGAACGGTGACCAAATTGCTATCTTTGGTGACGCAATCAAGGTTGGCGACAAGTCCTACACTCGTATTAACAGTGCTGACTCAAATCTTTACGTAGAAACTAAGTATGTTGACGGTTCATTCAAGCCTGCTGACAAGACTTCTAAGACTGTTATGCACAATGCTTACATCTACGACAAGGACCACAAGCGTGTTGGTACTAAGACTTTAGCAGCTTACACTAAGGTTGACGTTCTTGGCGCAACTACTAAGCTTGCTGATGGTAGCTTGGTATACCAAATTGGTGACAACCAATACGTAATGGCTGATAACATTGATGGTACTGTTCGTACATTATCTCACAATGCTTACGTATACAAGACCAGCAAGAAACGTGCTGACAGCCGTGTATTGCGCAAGGGTGCTAAGGTAACTACTTACGGCTCACCTTACACATTCAAGAATGGTAAGGCTTACTACCGTATCGGTGGCCCAAGCAAGCAATACGTTAAGGTTGCTAACTTTAACTAATTCTCATTAGTTAATTACAGGAAACGGAAACGACTATGTCGCTTCCGTTTTTTGTTTGCTTTTCTATGAAAGCGATAACTTTTAAGGTATAATCATATATATTAAAGCCAATAGAAAAGGAAACTAGCAATGAAAGAATGTGAGCATTATAACCTCCCGCAGGGACAAGAATACCATGTCTGGTCAAAAGCAATCTTGCGGCAGAAAGTGGGCCATGATCAGGTCTTAAATGATTATCTTGTCGAAGATGAGCATTATTCAATCAATCAAAAAACTTTGGCACTTTATGAGTTTCAGAAAAAACCTTTACTTGGAAAATATAAAAGCGTCATCTTTGATATTCAGGCTGGTATTATTCTCAGTTATAATAGCACCCGATCACTTTTCACTGCTTTTAGTAAGGAATGCTTATTAGCTGGGTTAGAATTTCAGCGGGAGTTTGCCCGTAAGATTAACCTGAAAAATCATAATACGATTGCAACGGGTCGGTTGGCTTACTTTTCTACTCGAAGCTACAATTCAGGCAATATTGATTGGGTTGCCTTACATCAGATGGTAGCTTTTCAACCACTTAACCTGTCGGCTGTTGCTTTTAAGACCGTTTCCTATGGTGATTCTGATTACATTTTTGCTTTTGACAATTGCAGTCGTTACATTCGTGAGCAAATTGTCAATGGCTTGTTTTATAATCATGCTCTCTATCAGCTCGCATCTGTTCATTTGGAACGTATTTTGGGTTGGCACGTGACGGCAACTAAAGGAAAGTCGTTAATTGATCAGCAAGAATACTTTCATCCTCACGAGCCATTGACTAACCTTTCCTTGAAACATATTTTGGCGAATTTACTAGATAAGAAACAACAACGTTATGGTCATTATTTGGCTAATTTTTATGAATTTCCTGAACTGGTTGAATCTCACCGTATTATTCGGCAAATAAGCCAGAGACCAGATACGCTTTATTAAGAAGAACCCGAATCTAAGTTGATTTGGGCTTTTTTTCATCTTTTTTTCAGCCATTACTCAGCTCTAGAATGCGCTTACATATAAATAAAAATAATTATATTAGTTTAATAAGTTCGCTATTATACTAACCCTGATGATCCCTTTTATTAGCTTTTTTATTTTGCGCCTAAATTGCTAATCTAAACATGCACAAGCGCTTGTGACACTCACAATAAAGGAAAAGGTCACAACAATGAAAATCAGTCAGCAAGCATTTATTGCAGCATGGGAAAATCAAAAATTAGTTAGAGGCGCCATTAAGTGTGCTCACGTCAGACAGGACTATACTAACTATGAAGACTTTCTGCAAGAAGGACTATTAATTTATGCGCAAATGCTAACCGAACAGGTTAATTTACCGCGTAAAGAGGTTGATCGCCTTAGCTTTCGGAAGGTTCTCTGGCATACGGTTGACTTATTGCGTCAAGATAAGCGACATAATGAACAACAGACAGGTCTCGTAACTAGACAAGAAATTAGTCAAATCAGTCATTGGGATAACCTAATTACGTTACAAAAAGAGGTTACCAAAATGTCAGCTTTAGAACAGCAGATTTTTGTGCAGCATTTACTATTGCAAAAACCAATTAGTCAGTTAGCTAGCGAGTTGAAGGTCAGCCGTGTTCAATTGCAGCGCGTTAAGAAGAGCCTTTTACAAAATCTGCGGGTAATTTTGGAACGTTAAATTACTACTTGTAACAAATGTCTGTCTATATTACTTTTTGACTACAAATAAACAGCATCTATTGTTTATCAGGCAATTGCTCGTTACAATAAAGATGTCGATTAAGGAGGAAATTATTTTTATGAAAAGAAGACTTATCACTGGTTTTTCAGCTGCAGTCCTTGCTGCATCGGCTGTTATTCCGGTTACCAACAACTTAATTGCCGCTTCGCCAGCGCGGGCTGAGAAAGTTTCAGCAGCGACAGTGAGTGAGACAACTTTTTTAAATACTGCTGTTAGCCAGGCGCAAAAAGTCGCTAAGAAGTATGGCTTGTACCCATCTGTGATGATTGCTCAGGCAATCGTTGAATCAAATTGGGGTCAATCAGGCTTAGCGGTTAATGCCAATAATCTCTTTGGCATGAAAGCTGATGATAAGTGGCCGGGCGCTGTTTATTCCGCTAAGACGCGTGAAGAAGATAAGAATGGCAAGAGCTACTACGTGGTTGCTAAATTTAGAAAGTACAACAATTACCAGGAGTCATTTGATGATAATGGTAATAAATTGCGTAACGGTGTTTCTTGGCAACCCGACCGTTATCAAGGTGCGTGGCTTGAGAATGCCGCTTCCTATACTGACGCAACTAAGGCCCTGACAGGTACCTACGCAACAGCTAATAATTACAATACAATTTTAAACACTAGAATAACCTCCAGCAATTTGACACAGTATGACCCGAAGATTTCCAACGCTTCGAAGTCTTATGTGGTTAAAAAATCAGGCGCAACTTATGCTTGGCCAACTGACCACTCAGTTTCTGCGAAGACTGACTCTGTTAACAAGGGCGATGCCGTCACTGTTACTAAGACAATTACCTTTTATAACGGCAGAAAACGGATGTACATTTCTGGTAAGGGCTGGGTTAACGACACTTTACTAGATGCAGGCAGTGCATTGCCACCAGCTTCACAGGCTCCTAAGGGCGATGAGAAAGTCAACAAGACTTTGATGCATAACTCATTTGTCTATAATGATAAAGGCAAGCGCGTCAAGGGTATGAAGGCTCTTAAGTCAGGTGACGAAGGAAAGGTAATTGCCACTTACGGCACCAAAACAATCAATGGTAAGAAATATTACCGTATTGGCGAAGATCAATATATTGCATGTGGCAATATTGATGGTACCTTTAGAACTTTGAAGAAGAATGCCTTTGTTTATAATGACTACGGCAACCGTGACAATAAGAAGGTCATGAAGAAGAATAAATCAGTAGCAACTTATGGTGCTGCGATTAACATTTATGGTAAGAAATATTACCGCATTGGCATTCACCAATACATTAAAAAAGCTAACTTTAAAGTTGAATAATAGTTTTTAACAAATAGAAATGAGGAATGAACGTTTAGCAATGAAGATCAAGAAACTAATAACTACTATTGCTATCGGAGTAGGTTTAGTTGCTCCTGTTGTTAATATTAATCAGCCGCGTGCAGTTGAGGCGGCTTCAATCAATTCAATTGCCAAGCAAAATAGCTATGTCGGCGAAACTTACTTGTATAAAATGCTGCAAACAGCCAATATTAGGTACAATAAATTTTATGCTAACGGCAACATTATTCGGTACAGAAAGGGTAAGCCAGAAGGAATCGTAATTCATGAGACCGCAACACCGAATGCTTCTGCTTACAATGAAGCCATTTACTTTAACCGTGAATGGATGAATATGTACTCATATGTCCACGCCTTTGTCGACAGCAAGCAAGTTATCCAAATGATGACGCCAAATTATGGTGTCTGGGGTGCTGGGGCTGTTGCCAACAACCGTTTTATTCAAATTGAACTATGTGAAGAAAACACGCGGGCAAATTTTGCTAAGAGTGTCAGCAATGATGCTATTTATGCTGCTAAATTGCTTCATCGTTATGGCATTACGCCGGTTAATGCTTCCAATACTGGGCAGGGAACGATCTGGTCACACCACGCCGTTTCACGCTTTTTAGGCGGAACCAATCATACTGATCCTGATGGTTATTTCGCTAAGTGGGGCTATTCCATGAATGACTTCTTTGCTTTATTGAAGTATTACTATAATTTGCAAGCAGGAGATACTGCAGCAGAGGCCCCGACTGATACTTCAGCTAGCGATTCAACCGCTGGTGACAATGTTTCGCAAGCACCAACAGGGAAGAAGACTTTGATGCACGATGCTTATGTTTACGATGAACAAGGCAATCGCACTAATGCGGAATTAAAGACTGCTGGAACGGACGTAACTGTTGCGCAAGAAAAGGTAATTAACGGCAGAAAGTACTTGCAGATTGGTGAAAATCAATATGTCGTTGCAAGTAACATTCTGGGTACTGAACGAGTACTGTCTCATAATGCTTATATTTATGACACTACCGGTCTTCGCGCTGATAATTCCAAGCTGCTGCGCGGTGCAAAAGTGCGGACTTATGGTGGCCGGGTTAACATCAACGGCTCCATGTATTACCCAATTAGCGCTATCCGCTTTGTTAAAGTAGCCAATTTCTAATTAAAATAGATTAAGTTCATGATCTTGGATCATGAACTTTTTTTATGCAAAAAAATAATGATCAGTCTAAGATAATGGTAGAAGCAGTGCTTTTAATTACAGGTGTTATCGAGTATAATCTTCACAGTATTTAAGGAGGGCAACTTTGCATGGCTCAGTTATCTTTATTTCTCGTTATCTTATTTGCGTTAATTGTGCCGCTGTTAATGGTCAAGTTAAGGGTTAACGCGGTGCCGACTGCAATTGCGGAAATTATCGTGGGGATCCTTTTAGGAGCTAGTGGCTTCAATGTGGTCGGAGTAACACATGATTTATCCTTTTTATCGAACCTAGGCGTGATTCTGTTAATCTTTTTGTCCGGAATGGAAATCGATTTTAACTTATTAAAACCACATAAGGGCAAAAAGAAAAATAAGCAAGCATTTAATCCGATGCGGATTGCGGTTGGCTCATTTTTAAGTATTAGCGTGGTGGCCGTCTTCTTAGGTTGGTTATTAAAGTGGTTTGGTTTATTTAATGATGTTGCACTGGCGGCAATTATTTTTATGACCATTGCTTTAGGCGTTGTGATTGCTACACTAAAGGAAAAGGATATTTTGCGCCGACCAATTGGGCAGACGATTTTGCTAACGGCAGTTTTAGGCGAAGTAATTCCTTTGATGCTATTAACCATTTATGCTGCTGTCAATGGCGGCAACACCAAACAGCTGTGGTTGATCATTCTACTGTTCATGGCTGCGATTGTTTTGCTCTGGCGTTCGAAACGGCTATACCTTTGGTTCAATGACGTTACTAAAAACACGACGCAGCTAGATATTCGACTGGCATTCTTTCTGATTTTTGCGCTTGTGACGGTGGCTGAAAAAGTGGGCGTGGAAAATATTTTGGGTGCTTTTTTGGCAGGGATAGTGATGAAATTGCTAGAGCCAAGTCATGAGACTAAAGATAAGCTAACATCAATCGGCTATGGTTTCTTTATTCCCATTTTCTTTATTATGACGGGAGTTAAGCTCAACTTACGGTCTCTTCTGGCGCATCCCCGGTCATTAACATTACTGCCCGTCTTAGTCGTCTTCTTGTTGATTGCCAAATTGCCGGTCGTTTTAATTTATGCTAAAAAGTTTGGCTATCGTAATGGGCTAGCTGGGGGTGTCCTAAGTGCAACGACAATTACGATTGTTTTGCCTACCTTGGCAGTAGCACGTAAGTTGCGGGTCATTACCTCGCTGCAATCTGATGTCTTTATTCTGGCAGCGGTTATTGTCTGCATCTTTTGTCCCGTAATCTTCAATGCGATTTTTAAATTGCAGCCTGAAGACCGGATTAAAGAAAAAGTTGTGCTTGTCGGGGCAACTGCTCTGACCGTACCAGTTTTACTTGATTTACATGATAAATGGTACTCGGTCAAGATGATGACTAGTGATGAGGAAGACTATAATCTGTATAAAAGCCGTGTTCCCAGTTTGGATTTATTACCCGAACTAACTGAAGCTAAACTAGAACAAAATGGTGCATTTAACGGCAATATTTTTGTTGCAGCATTAATGTCAGATAAGGAAAACTTGCGCTTAGCTAAATTAGCACGGCAAAAAGGCGACTTTAAGCGAATCATTGTTTGTCAGAAGCGAATGGCAAATGAGGAAGCGGCGCAATTGGCGGAAAAAGGAATCGAAATTTTTAATCTCGGCAATGTTAGTGCTGCTTTATTACGTGCATTGATTGAGTCACCTGCTGTTTACCGGGTTTTAACTGATACCAAGAATGCGCTATATTCAGTAGTAGTGCGCAATACTCATTATACGGGACGGCAATTAGCCGACTGGGATGTGGCACATGATATCACGGTCGATCGCATTCACCGCGGGCAAGAATGGCTTGTTCCGCATGGTTATTCAGTCATTGAAGAAGGCGATGAACTGATTTTTTCGGCCAAGTCGCAGGCAGCTGACCGGGTGCGCAAGGTAATCGGTCGCAAATAAATTAAAAAGCAAAAATAACCATCTTGAAAGCTTGCACGCTTCAAGGTGGTTATTTTACTTGGACATGTTAGTGTCAGTGTTTAGTTTTTAACTGATGCTTTAGCCTGGGCTAAAACATCCATTACTGCCATGCTGTGGTCATACAGTTTATTAGCTTCTGCCACATCATGATGGTCGATAATATCTACGAAAGCCGCAAATTCGCTGGCCATCCGGTGCTCGTATTGATTAAAGTTAAACTTATCGGTATCACCACCCCGATTGTCAACGGTGAAGTTAGCGAGTACACCAGTTGAACCATCAAAATAGATCGTTCCGTTTTCACCTTCAATAAAAGACCGCGGGTTAGTGTAGCAATCCTTAGAGGCAATTAGGGTAGCCTGCTTGTCGCTGTATGTCATCGCTAGAATACCAGATGTATCAATTCCTTTTTGCATTACCGGGTAATATTGAACCGCTTGGGGTTTGCCAAAAAGACCAACGGCTAAATGAATGTTGTAGATATTCAGATCCATTAATGTTCCGCCATCCTTAGCAGGATCAAAGACAGGGGCGATTTTGCCTTTTAAGAAGTCATCATAGCGGCTGGAATATTGGGTATAATTTAACGCAATAATATGAATTGGGGCAATTTTTTTAAGTGCCTTTTTGATCGCCTGGAAGTTGCCTAAATGAATATTGGTAATTGCTTCGACAATGATTACGTGGTGTTCATCAGCAATCTTTTTGAGTTCCTTAGCCTCAGCCACTGTTGACACGTAAGGCTTCTCACAAATGACATTTTTGCCATTCTCAATTGCTTGCTTAACCACTTCGTAGTGAAGCGAGTTAGGCACAGCTACGTACACGGTATCGACGTTGGGGTCGCGGAATAAAAGATTATTATCCGCAAAAACTTCTTTGATACCGTATTGTTTAGCTAGATCGCGTGCGATTGCCTGACTTCGTTTAGTAGTTGAAATTGCTGCTAATTCTAGGTTCTCAATCTTATCCGCTGTCGTTAAAAAGTCATGAACAATTTTGCCACTGCCGATAATCCCAAGTTTCATAATATTAGCTCCCACATGATAAAAATAATTACTTATTTGCGTCAACGTCAGCAGGTTTAGCTGCTTTCTTAACGTCATCTGGTACGGCCAAATTAGCGTATTCACCCAAATGGCTAACCTTAAACGTCATTTTGACTGTTGCCACTTTAATTATGACATATTTGGCGCTTGACTTCGAGTCAATCAGATGATCATCTTGTAGGCGATAGGTAGCGTAAATTGTGCCTAACTTAGTATGCTTGTTCAAGTATCTTAGTTCTTTTTTACTAAACTTCACGCCGCTAGCTGTGCGAGCTATTTTAAGTCCAGTTTTGTAAGCCTGCTTGCCGTTAAGCGCCGTTTTTAAAGTATAAGTATCATTTTTCTGACTG
Source organism: Lactobacillus sp. B4026 (assembly GCF_026535825.1). Lineage (NCBI taxonomy): Bacteria > Bacillati > Bacillota > Bacilli > Lactobacillales > Lactobacillaceae > Lactobacillus > Lactobacillus sp. B4026. The sequence goes on along the minus strand of NZ_JAFNPD010000014.1, from coordinate 3,212 downwards.
AATTTACCTTTTTGGAGTAATTGGTCAACGTTGATGGTCTTAGCAATGCTACTTGTCAATTGGTCATTTTGACTGCTATTGAGAGGCTGGTATTCCCATTGATCGCCAAGATATGTATAGAGGCGGTTTTCTTTTCCATCTGCCCAAACTTCAATTTTTTTCGACTTGCCAGCTTTAGCAGTCGGAGCATAACCACTCATGTGGGCTACATTTTGGTTGAAGCCACCTGTAAGGCTAAATGCTGTAACGTTAATCTTCTTACCCTTTTTTAGGTGGGGCTTGATAGATACCGTAAAATCAAGCTGACCGTTGGTCTGGTTATTTTGCTTAATGATGTCGATAGCCTGTTGTTTATCTAAGGCTGCCGCAACAGGTTTGGCTTGGGTAAGACCACCGGCCAATAAACTAAAGCTTAGTAAAACACTGGTAATAATTTTTTTAACTTTCATTTTGTTTCTCCTTATAAAAAACTGCTAAAGATTGCTTTTAAGGTCAAAACTTAGTTGCATATGCTAATAAGCTACTTGTCGGTTTTAACTGGGACAGCATTTTTAACATCATCTGGCAAAGCCAAATTACCGTATTCGTTAAAGTGACTAAAAGTTTCGCTGATCTTGATTGTCGGGCCCTTCTTAAGCTTAGCGGTGGTCTTGCTTTGTGCACTGACTACTTTTTGATCGGTTAAAGTAAAGTTTAGCTTGATCTTGCCAATCTTCACGTTCTTAGCGAAAGATTTGATATCTGTGTTTTTAATTTCGTTTTTCAAGATGACTTGCATAACTGGCTTGACATATTTTTGGCCATTAATCGAGCCGGTTAATTGGTAGACGCCCTTCTTATGTGTTAATTTACCGTTCTTCTCTAAATTTTTAAAAATTGACTTTGTTAGTTTGACAAGTGGCTTTTGCCCCGTAAGGTCATTAAGCAGCGTTTGATAATCATCTGGCACTGTTTCATATTCCCATTTATTCTTATTAAAGTTGTAAAGGCGGTTATTCTTACCGTCGACCCAGATACTTACCTTGTCTTTATGCTTACCATCTTTAATCGTTCCAGTTTCGTTTACTAGCTTGCTAGTATTGTTGAAATAGGCGTCAATCGTTACTGTTGCTTTGTCCTTTTTAAGTAAAGTGGTCGTGGTTGAATGCAATTTACCGCTGTCTTGCTTATTATTATTGTCTTTAATTATTGCGACTGCCTGCTTTTTGGTCATAGCGGCTGCGACCGGTTGAGCTTGACTTAGACCACCGGCAAATAGGGTAAAAGTCAGTAATATCGAAGAGATCATCTTTTTGGTTTTCATCGGAGTACTCCTTTTTTAATCTTACTTAATCTTATTTTAAGGACTATTTTACTCTATATTTAATTTTATTGTTTTAAGTTTTACTAAAAAAGCATTATTTCATAGTGAAATAATGCTTGGTACTTAATTATTTTTTCTTATTTGCTTTGGGTAAAGGCTTAGCATCTAGAGCGTTTGATGGCAATTTGAGAAAATCACGGCTGCCAATATTAGCATAGTTTTGACCGGCACTTAATCTCATCAGCTTACCAATCTTTAAGTTGACATTGTACTTGAAGGTAGCAAGTTTATTACCTTTAACTACGAGCTTAACGGTCATGTCTTGGAATTTACCTGCCTTAGCCAATTTATTGTAAATTTTCTGTTGTTGCTGGCTTTGGGTATTGGTTTGAAAAATAGGAGCAACGGCTGCTTTCATCACTTCTTTATCAGTAATCTTAGCTGTTAACGTGTAGGTTCTGCCGCTTCGCTTCATTTGATATGCGTTAATGAGCTTAGAAGGTGGATCCATTAACATTTCGTTATTAAGAATGGCATCAAGCAAGTCGGCATACGTGTGCCCAGTTGTTTTCGCAACTTCTGCTTTATACCAAGTACTTTGACCGTTGATATATAGATTTCCCGTGTTGCTGATCCACTCATCCATGCTGTGGGAATTCTTTTTGCTTTGATTATTTTCAGTCTGATAATTTAAATGAAAAACTGTTGGGTCGCCACCGAAAGTAAAGTTTGAAGCTACAACTTGACTGGAAGTGTCAGTTCTAAGGTTAACAACTTGCTTAGCTTGACCACTTTTAAAAGTTTTCTGAGCTTTTTTAATCACCTGGGTTTTGGTTAAAATAGGTTCAGCTTGCTTTTTTTGTTTAGAGCAACCACCGGAAATTAGTGCCGCTACAACGCCCATACTTAGCAATAATTTTTTAAATTTCATTTTGGTTAGATATTCACTTTCCTTATAGTCATAATATTATCTATTGTATCGTAAAATAAAGATTAAAAAAATGATTTTTAATCTTAAACCCTATGAAAACAAAATCTAAATGTGTAAAATAGTAAGTGAAGCTTTTAATTTGCAAAGGAGATATTTCATGTCGAAATTAGTTTTAATCCGTCACGGACAAAGTGAATGGAACCTTGAAAACAAGTTCACTGGTTGGATTGATGTTGACTTGTCAGAAAAAGGTGTTGAAGAAGCAAAGAATGCAGGTAAGTTAATTAAGGAACACGGTCTTAAATTTGACCAAGCTTATACCTCAGTTTTAACTCGTGCGATTAAGACTTTGCACTTCGCTTTGGAAGAAAGCGACCAACTCTGGGTTCCAGAAACTAAGTCTTGGAGATTAAATGAACGTCATTACGGTGGTTTGCAAGGTTTGAACAAGAAGGCAACTGCTGACAAATATGGTGACGAACAAGTTCACATTTGGCGTCGTTCATACGATGTTTTGCCACCAAAAATTGAAGATGATTCAGAATTTAGTCAAGTACATGACCGTCGTTATGCAGATCTTGACCCGAACATCATCCCACGGACAGAAAACCTTAAGGTTTGTCTTGAAAGAGTTATGCCATTCTGGGAAGATCACATTGCTCCAGACTTATTAGCTGGCAAGAATGTCATTATTGCTGCTCACGGTAACTCACTTCGTGCTTTAACCAAGTACATTGAAAACATTTCTGATGCTGACATCATGAACTTGGAAATGAAGACTGGTGAACCAGTGGTTTACACCTTCGATGAAAAATTAAACGTAACTAACAAAGAAAAGTTAGACGATTAATTTAAAGTTTAATAAATAAAATAAAAAAGTCATTTTAGAAGAAATGATATGAACCCCGAAGTTAGGACAACTTCGAGGTTTTTATTATGGCTAAATTATCCAAACAAGATAAAATTGAAATCTTCAAT
>NZ_JAFNPD010000013.1:0-63083 GCF_026535825.1 Lactobacillus sp. B4026 | reverse complement strand
GTAGTTGATGCGTCAGATCCAAATATGATTCAAATGATTCGTACTACGCAAAATGTTCTAGCTGAAATTGGTGTTAAAAATACCCCAATGATTACGGCTTACAATAAAGCAGATAAGTCTGAACGTCATTATCCGCAAATTGAAGGCAGCGGAATTTTATATTCAGCTATTGATCCAGAATCAATTAAATTGCTGGCCAATTTAATTACTAAACGAGTTTTTGCCAATTACCAACAAGTTAACTTGCTCTTGCCGTTATCGGCTGGCAAGCCGCTGGCCGACTTGCACGAAAATGCTCAAATTATTGCCGAGAATTATCGCGCAGACGGTGTTCATATTACCGCCAGACTAGCACCAGAAAAACAGCAACAGTTTCAAAATTACATAATCTAACTAAAAAAGGCTTTATTCTCAATTACTGCAAACAGTCATAATTAAGAAATAAAGTCTTTTTGTTTTTATATTTAACTAGTTAAAAATAGACTGCTCATTATCGTCAGTCTTTTTTATTTATTATTGAATTACACGCTTAGCAATGCACGGATAAAAGTAAGAACTAAGCGTTTGTAACACTACTCCCGTATCTGGTGTTGAGGCGTGGATATATTGATTATTGCCAATATAAATACCAACATGATACGGTGCATCAACTGAGCCCCAGTATAATAGGTCACCTGGCTGTAACTGATCCATGGCAACGGTCGTTCCAACCTTAACTTGATCAGTTGTCACACGTGGTAATTGAACACCTGCAACCTTGTTATAAATTGACTGGACCAGGCCCGAGCAATCATAATTATCAGGGCCATTACCACCCCAGGCATAACCTTTGCCCAATTGTGACTTAGCCAAATTAACAACTGCTTGCGCACGTTGAGCTGCACTACCTGTTGCGGCTGGGACTGTTGCAGTTGGCAACTTGCTTGGAGCCGGTTTTGGTGTCTTGTTATTACTGGTGGCACTGACTGGCTTAGGCGTTTCCTGCTTATTCGGTTTTGGTTTTGCGGCCTGAGCCTGATTCATTGGTTGCTTCTTTTGCTTTTTAGCTTTCTTGGCCTTTTTCTTTGGCTTTGCGGCTATCTGTTCGGTTGCAGCCTGATTAGCTGATTCTTCATCATCCAAATCCTCGGTATAGCGCGCTTCGATCCATTCGTTGTCGCCAATTTTATACCAAAGTTTACCCTTTTTATCGACTGCAGTTTCAGCAACATTCCACTTGCTCTTATTTTTAGCACGGAAATTAATCAGCTGGCCGCCTTGATAATTTGTCCAAATTTTTACCTCTTTACCAGGTAAATAGTTTATTTGAACACGTTTGACCGGAGCTTTTAGTGTTGCCGCATCTACCGTTTTTTGTGGTGCCACCACGGCAACGCCCGTTAACGTGAGAGCTGCCGCAAGACCCATTTTCAAAAAATTACGCTTCATCAAATTCAATCTCCTTTTGGTAGCTAGATGTGGTCATTAATTAGTACTCCACTTTATTTTAGACGCTTAAATTTATTTATCAAGTTACATCCATTAAAATAGGAATAAAAAAACACCTAGATAAATTTCTAAGTGCTTTTGCTTTAGTTATTTAATATTTTCTGCAACTAGTTGAGAACACGTTTGGCAACTGAAGGATAAAAATATGAACTAATACTGTCTTTAACAACACCTTGTGCAGGAGTTGCAGCATGAACATATTGATTATCTCCCACGTAAATGCCTACATGATAAGGAGAAGATGAAGAACCCCAGAACAATAAATCACCTGGTTTTAAGTTCTTAAGGGAAACAGTCTTTCCTTGTTTAATTTGTGAGTAAGTAGTGCGGGAAATTTCCTTACCGGCAGCCTTGCTGAAGACATATTGTGCTAAACCTGAGCAGTCAAATCCATTAGGCGTATTACCACCCCATGCATAAGCCTTGCCGACTTCTGCGTTAGCCAAATTAACAACTTTAGCAGCTTGTTTTGAAGAAGATGTAACATTTTTGCCGACCATACCTGCTTGGCTTGCTTTTTTAGCAACATTGTCATCATTTGCATCTACCGTGTAACGGGCCTGAATCCATTGATTTTCACCAATTTCATACCAAGTTTTGCCCTTTGCATCAATTGCTGAACTGATAACATCAACAACTTCACCATGCTTAATTCTATTTCCTGTGAAGCTAGGATTATTATAATTGTCCCAAATGTTGATACCATAGCCAGGAACATAATTAATTTTAACTTTAGTAGTTGCAGCTGCAACTTGGTGAGCCGTGGAATTTGAATTAGTAGCGTTTGCAACCCCTAAGCCAGTAATGGTTAAAGCAGCTGCAGCAGTAAATTTTACCAAATTACTCTTAATCTTCAAAATCAAATTCCTCCCGTGTTACATCTTCAATAGTATTTACACATTTTTTATCTCATGATCTCTACATCACAAGTTTAATTTTACTCGTGTTATATTACAAAAATGTTACAGAAGTGATACCAGAAAATAAAAAAAAGCCCTTCCAGAACCGGCGTTTCTATATGGGACCTCTTAATGACTGTTTTACATGTAAAAAGAAAATTAGTTGAGTTTAAGTAGAGAATAATTATTCAAGCACGCGCTTAGCGGCTGAAGGATAAAAGTAAGTACTGATTGATTGTTTTAACACACCTTGATCGGGAGTTGCGGCGTGAACATATTGATTACCACCGACATAAATACCAACGTGATATGGAGATGTAGCTGATCCCCAGAAAAGAAGATCACCCTTTTTCAATTTCTTCATTGAAACTCTTTTACCAAGTGTAACTTGTGAAAAAGTAGTACGTGGTAAAACTGTTCCACCCGCTGTTTTATAAACATATTGAACCAAGCCAGAGCAATCAAAAGCCGAAGGACCATTTGCACCATAAACGTAACCTTTGCCTACTTGCTTTTTAGCTAACTTAACAACAGCATTACGCTTCTTGGTTACTGAACTGGCATCAACATCAGTTGTAGTAGCTGCTGTAACTGTGGTTACAGTGGCAGCGCCAGTAAAAAATAATGATATAAATGCAACTAACTTGATTAAACTATGTCTGTGTCTCAAAACTAATCTCTTTCTCCTTATCAATATTTCTTTTTACTTTGACGAGCACAATTTTTTGATTGCACTCAATTTGTACCTGACAATCTATATAGTACTCATCAAATGTTACACATTCATGTCAAATGAGCTACAAAACGTTAAGAATTTTTTTAAAAACACAGTCCAACCAGTAATAATGTTTAAGCGCTTAACAAACTACTTACGATATCATCAAGCTTTTTCTCGGTTTCATTCCAACTATCATTCACTATAATATGTGCATCTGCCTTCAGTTTTTCTGGTAAAGTATTCAATTCGCTGCCACTCAAGCGCTCCGCAATCTTGGCGGGATCATCCCCTCTTTTTATCAGCCGATCCTTAAGCTCTTTTTTCGAACTAGTCGTTACATATAAGAAATATACCTGCTGATTGATGGCTTTTAGATAAGAAGCTGCACCCTTGATATCAACAATTAATGACACTAACTGGTGCTTTTCCCACGCTTCTTCCAGTGCCTCTTTACTTGAGCCATACTGATAAGAACCATATTTGACATGCTCAAAGAAATGCAGCTTGTTAAAACTGGCATCACTTTCAAAATGGTAAGAGGTGTCTGGACTTTCTCCTTGGCGGATTGGTCTAGTAGTATGGGTCAAAACCCGCGGAATGTTGAACTTTTTGGTTAAATATTCAGAAATTGTTGTCTTACCAGCACCACTGGGGCCAGCAATTAAAATTAATTTTTGCAAAATCCAGGCTTCCTTTACTTGAAAACAGTTTACTTTTATAATAATATCTTTCTATTATAATTAAACACGGGGAAGAGAGGAAGTAAAAAACTAACCATGAAGAAAACTGAAGTAAAAATAGATGACATTCTTAGCGCAAAATCAGAAGAAGAACTTACTAAACCATTTCTAGGTAAAGTAGAAAAAATTTACGAAAATTCTGCCCTGTTGAAGATCATTGACTTTGATGAAGCTGATGAAACAGCTGTTAGCGACTTAAATAAAAAAATTGTTGTTAACTTCAAGAACTTGAAGGCCGCACCTAAACGTAAGATTAAGGAAATTCAAGCTAAGGCTAAAAGTGATGTCAAAGTAGAAAAAATTGCCAAAGCAAAAAAGACCACTGATGACGCTGACAAAGAATCCAAGTAAAAAGATATTTTTTAAAAAGCAGTGAATAAAATTCACCGCTCTTTTTTTTTGCTTGGTTTTTGCCTAAAATTAAACTAATATCAATAATCATTAATGGAGAAAACAAGTGAAAGAAAAAGCAAGAACCATCTTATTCTGGTTTATTTTAATTCAACCTTTTTTAGACTTATATTGGTTTTATCATGGTACCCTGGCAACTATTTTGCCATTTACATTACCAACTATTATTCGCATTTTAATAGTTGGTGTCCTGATTTGTCTCTTTTTCAGCCAGAAACAGTCCTGGAAAAAATTGACAACCAAAAAATGGCTGCTAGTTTATTTAGTCTTATTAACCATCTATTCAGCGCTACACTTAATTCATGTTCGCAATTTTACGAGTGTTAATCCCACTAACTACGGCTACTCAAGTAGTGGTGAACTTTTTTACTTAATTCGGATGGTTTTACCGTTAATCGTTCTCTTTTTAACTACTGAGCTCGATTTTGGTGAAAAACAGTTGCGCCAGGTAATTGAAGGCGTCTCTGGATTGTTTTCGGGGACAATTGTCGTGTCCAACCTATTTGTAATTTCACTCAAATCTTACGAAACGGGAACAATCAGTGCTAATATTTTTGCTTGGTTTTTTAATCCGAATATTGGCTACTCGCACATGGCTTCCAAGGGCTTTTTCAACTTTACCAATATGATTTCGGCCGTTTTATTCATGCTTGTACCGCTAATGGTCTATTATTTATTCACTAACTTTAACTGGTTAACTATTACTCTTAATGTTGTCCAAGCATTGGCAATGATTGAAATAGGAACAAAAGTTGCCGCAATTGGCCTTTTAGGCGGCATCTTTATTAGTTTAGTACTATTTATTTTCCATAAATACGTGATTAAAGACGTGCAAAAAGGTGGCTGGCCGTTTTTGGTAGCCAGCTTAATTATGCTGGGTTCACTAGCAATTCTACCTTTTGGGCCAGCTATTCAGCGCTATAATTACGAAATTTATTTAGCCAAGCAATCTGATCACGACTTGAGTTCAGAAAAGCGGGAGTTAGCAGCGGGACTGAAGAAATATCCTACTGGTAAAAAGCGGGAAGACTTCTTACGTGCTTTTATTAAGCAAAACTACCAGGCTTACGCCTTAAATCCCAAATTTGTTTTTCACAGTTACCCATATCAATACGATCCTGAATTTTGGTTAAAAATTATTAATCAGCCCGGGCAAGTCCGCATGGAGAACCGCTATCTTGAAAAGGCAATGCTTAACCAGGTGGTCAAAACTAACAATAATCGGCTGGATAAATATTTCGGCATTTCGTATACACGCGAAAACAATATTTTTAACTTAGAGCGTGATTTCTCGGCACAAATTTATTCACTTGGCTTCATTGGAATGATCTTGTTTGTGGGACCTTATCTTGCCACAATTTTATACGGGGCTTATAAGTGGCTACGTTTTAAATCTGCCCGAACCTACTTAGTCAGTTCGCTTCTTGCCTCCAGTTGTTTTATCCTATTGGCAGCTTTTTCATCTGGCAATGTCATCGACTTTTTAACTGCAAGCTTGATTCTCGCCTTTATTCAAGGCAACTTATTAATTCAGGTACGAAAACCGCAAGAAGTTAATAGTGTAGTTAAAAATGGCAACAAAAAAAGATTGCTCTAGATACACCAAAAACTCTATTTGCTTTACTTTGAGTTTTTTAATCTATGTATAAACTCTGGAGCTAATCTTTTAAAATTATCTTTTAAATAGTCAAAGTAAAATATCTACTTTTACTTCATCGTTTCAGCTAGTGCCTTAAACCATAAGGCACTTTTTTTAATGTAGCGTTTCTGCGTTTTAAAGTCCACATAAAAGAGACCGTAACGTTTGTTATAACCATTGGCCCAGGAAAATTGATCCTGTAAAGACCAGACAAAGTAGCCTTGCACATTTACACCTTCTTTGCGAGCCTTAAGGAGTGCTGCAACGTGCTGATCAATAAAATCTATTCTTGGTTCATCATCAATTATGTTATCTGCGCTACTAAAATGGTCTTTATAGCCTAAACCATTTTCAGTAATATAAATTGTCTTACAGTTAGGGTAATCATGACTGACTCTTTTTAGAATATCATACAAGCCTTCTGGATAAATATTCCAATCCCAATCAGTTGTCGGCACGCCTTCTTTTTTAACAGTTTCACCAACACCCTTAAACTTAAAAGAAGACGTCCCCTTATTGCCTGTACCATTAAAATGATTTTCACTTTCACCTTGATAAGCTTTAATAAATTGATTCTGATAATAATTAAGGCCAAAGAAATCATTTTGTGTTGCTGCTTCGGACAAGATATCTAAATCGCCATCTTCAATCTTAAGGTGCGCATTGTTTAAACGGAGAATTTCATTGATTGACTGCATCGTATCATCAGAATAATAACCTAGAAATGTTCCATCTAATAAAAACTTGTTTATAAATGCGTCTTCTAACTTAGCAGCGTGTTTATCCTTTTCATTATTGGAAATTGGGTAAACGGGTTGCAAGACGTGAATTAAACCTATCCGACCAGGCAAACCCAATCTTTTATATAGATTAACAACACGCGCATGTGCTAGCAGTTCATTATGTTGAGCCTGAATTGCACTCGACACGTCAAAATGATGGTTAGGAGGAAAAGTACCAGCGATATATTGGGAATATGCTAGGGAGATCAGTTCATTTATCGTGAACCAATTTTTGATTTCTGAAAATTCTTTAAAACAAAATTCCGCATATTTAACAAAATAGTCAATATTCTTACGATTTAACCAGTCGCCATCATCAAACAGAGTTTTGGGGCTATCGAAGTGGTGCAGGCTGACGTACGGCTCAATGCCATTGTCTAAACATTCTTTGAATAAATTATGATAGTACTCAACACCCTTTTGGTTAACTTTGCCAAAACCCTGAGGAAAAATTCTGGTCCAAGCAATTGAAACACGAATAGCATTTAAACCATACTTTTTGGCTAGACCAATATCTTCTGGGTAACGGTGGTAAAAATCACTAGCAGGATCTGGTGAAAACCTACCCTGTTTTTCAAGATAATCATCCCACATTGTTTTGCCTTTACCATCAATTTTAGTACTGCCTTCCACTTGATAAGCGGCAGTAGCTCCACCCCATACAAAGTTTTTGGGTAAACTTTTTACTCTCTTTAATATACTCATTTTAACAATTCTCCTTAATCAGAAATATTGGCAATAATAAGATCTAGGCATTTGTCAGCATGTTGTGTCATGTCAATGTACTGTTTGCCAGTAGTCGTTAACATTTTGGTATTACTTTTATCGCATTCTTTTTGTAGCTCATCTTTCATCGCATTCATTTGTGGTGCCAGAATAACGATATCCATACCTGCTAGCAGATCATGATGTGCACCAAACGAAGCAGCAGCAACAGAGAGTGGCAATTTGTTCTCAGTAGCTAATTTATTTAAGGCCTTAGCCAAAATACCACTCGTTCCGCCACCTGCACATAAAACTAAAACATTTAGCGCCTTGCCATCTTTAGTTGCAGAAAGAGGAATCTTACTTGCATCTTCTTTGGAGCTGGTATCCTCATTGCTACTTTGAACAGAATGACTATCTTCATTCTTTACGTTCAATTTACCTGCACTCTTAGCCTCTTCTGCACATTTTTGCGTGTCGTAGGCTTTGAAAAAAGGATAATACATAATTGTATCAACTACTAAAAGTAAAATTGCTAGAATAATTGAACCAACAGAAAATCCCGTCCCCATAATCAGACCAAGGGTACCTGGTGTTGTCCAAGGCAAATTGTAAATAAAACCTGGCATATGAAATAGATCAACAAAAATCTTAAATAGCCATACATTAGCTATTGGCGTCAAAATAAATGGGATAAAGAAGACCGGATTTAAAATCAACGGGGCGCCAAATAAAATTGGTTCATTAACGCCAAATAATACGGGAACAGAAGCTGCACGGCCAACTGCCTTTAATTCCTTTGACTTTGACCAAAATGCAAACATTAATGTAATTACTAATGTCGCGCTTGTACCGCCAAGAGTTGCAACGAAATATTGTGTTCCTTGAGCTAAAATCCTGTTAGCACCGGCAATATTGCCTGCTTTCCAAGCTGATAAATTAAGTTCAACATTACTTAAATAAATTGCAGTAACTGCTGGTTCAACAATTGACGGACCTTGAATTCCAATAAACCAGAAAAAGGCCATTGCACCATAAACAATTGCTAAGCCCAAATAGCCATCTGCCGCAGTAAACAACGGGGATAGTATTTGAATAATCCAGGCCGCTAAGTTCGTTCCGGTTGCAGCGCGAAAAGCTAACGAAAAGCCCCAAAATAAGAAGGTACTTATTGCAAATGGAATGATATTTTTGAAGGCGCCAGCAATGTTTTGAGGTACTGCATCAGGTAGCTTGATCGTAATATTATGTTTAAAGCATTGGTAATAAATATTAGGAACAATAAAGGCTACTAAAAAGGCACATATGAGTCCCTTAGTCCCAATCATTGCCACCGCAAAATAAAGATTATTCAGTTTGTCAACCATCGTGTCAACAGCGACTAATATAAATGAAACTTGCGCGGTAAATTGGACACCAACAGTTGGAATTTGACCGGTTTTTGGCAAATTTAAGTTAAAAGAATCGGTCAAGGCCTTGGCAACTGAAGAAGAAGCCATAAGTGCTAAAACTCCCATCGACATGTTATAAAACATATTTAATGCATTTGCGACCTTTGTAGGCCAAGCAAAGTGCCATATTAATGGAACATTGGCAATTAATAAAAAAATACTTGAGAAGATGATTATTGGCATTAATGCTATAAAACCATCTCTAACAGCACGTAAATATTTGTTAGCAGCAACTTTTTGAAAAAAAGGCTGTGCTTTTTCAATTTGCTTAATTACAGCATTCATCATAAAACTTCTTTCTGAATCAGTACTATTGCTATTCCTTATTTTTTTGTCTCCCAAGTTGGTTGTTGATATCATTGTATTTTTGATACAAATCAACAAAATATTTAATTTCGTCACGCAAAAGCATTGTTGTCATTAAGGTGTCTTGCCCATGTGACATAATAAAGGTCGTTTCCATTTCCTCGCCGCTTGCTTCTGCACTCATTAATTTTGTTTGCGAATTATGGGCATCATTTAAAGAGACATCAGCACTTTTGATTAACTCCTTTGCCTTTTCATAATTACCATTTTTCGCTTCATCTAAAGCATTAATTAAAGCAGTTTTAGCATCACCTGCATATGCAACAATTTCAAACCCTGCCATTGATATTTCTTTTTTTGATACCATTTTTTCTCCTTAAAATTACTGTTCTAAAATTTGATGGATGTGAATAACAAAATATGTCTCTTCTGCTTCTGACAATTGGCAATTAAACTCGGCTTTGAACTTTTGAAATATTTCTTGGGTTATCTTAAATGACTTTGGATAAGCCATAATCAAGTCAGTTTGAATTTTCTTGTCAATGGTTTCTTTTCTTACAGGGGGATGCCGAATACGATTAGACAGATACTGAATATGAATTAGTAAGCGCCGAAAACTATTTTTGTTTCTGGCATTTTGATATATGTTGTTATCATCAAGCACATTCATCACAATGCTGATCATCTTTGAATTATTAGATATACGTCGTTTTTTTTTACTTTTCTGAGGTATACCGGTAGGAATCTTACTGTTAATAAAATGTAAGGCTAAACTTCTAATTTCAGATTTAGGAAAACAAACACCTAATCTATGGTTAATGATATTTAGTGCTGCGGATGAGATCCGATATTCCAAGGGATATTCTTTGGCAAAATTAGGAATTCGATTTTCCTGATATTCATTATTCTTAAGCAGACTGTAAGCTCCATTAATATGTTCGCTTAAAGTTAAGTAAATGGAGTCATATACATGAAATTTATAATCCTTCTTGGCTTTATCAATGATTGAAAAAACAACCGCAACAATTTCAACCGGAATATTACGAAACAAGTAGTCAAAAGACTCCTTATCTTTTTTACTATTTAAATAAAATATTTTTTGAATTTTACTAGTGTCTATGTTTTTACTTTTCCCCTGACTAAAACCCACACCGTTGCCAAAAACGATTGCTTCCTTTCCCTGCTCAGTAACAACTAAAACACTGTTATTATTAAAAATTTTTTTAAGGCGCATTACTTAACTCCTTTTTTAAACAAAAAAAACTACCAGCAATGACCAGTTAAACTACAATTCGTAATTTAACTGATATTGCTAGTAGTTTCGCCTAATTTAATAGTAACAACCCACTTATTTAATTATCTACTTACAAACATAGCACATATCGCTATATTTGTAAACGCTTCATTTTAAGCTTATTTTTCTTTGATGAACGAAGCATCTGGAATTCGAATTAAATAATATTGCGTAGCTGTGTGACCGGCATGCAAGCCAAGCCCGTTTTGCCAAACCTTTTTATACGTCGCCGTATAAGTTGCAACATAAGCACGCTGATATTTACGGTCCATTTTCTTAAGCTGGCTCTTTTGGTATGGTATCCGCGAAGCATTTAAGTCTAACGGACTTTTACCATATGCCACTGTAGCAAAGTCACTCGAAACTTGCGCCTTGCGTCCAGCACGATAATAGGTATAAGTTTGCGTACTAATTTTTTTCTTCTTTGAATTAATCGTCACATAACTTGAATTACCCGAACCCGTATTCATTACTAACGGTTGATACGTAATTTTTGAACTAATCACGCTTTTATCTTCTAAGTCCGGGTTATCGAGCATTGTCTTATTAAAGAGCCAAATAATGCCGACTAAAAAAACTGCTACTTCGAGCAGATCAATCAAAAAATTAGTCCAGCTAAACTTCTGGTGCTTCTTAATAATCATCGTAATCCGCCGCTTACGAATATTTTGAATAATAAAAATGAAATATAAAATGGCAATAACCCACAATAAGATGCCCAGTAGATTCCAGCTAAACATAACTTCCTCCTGTAATAGTCTTCATTATATTGTAAAAAGCCCTGCTTGAATAGTGCAAAAAAGGTTAATTGCTTATTAAAAGTAATGTGTTTACTTTTTTGCTTTAGCTTTAGTCGTCGTCTTTTTGACCGTTTTTTTGGCAGCTACTTTTTTAGTTGTCGTCTTTTTAGCGGCTGGCTTTTTAGTCTTCGCTACAGGTTCAGGCTTCTTGTATTCACGCACCTGGCTTATTTTTGTCATAATTGCTTCTACCAGCTTATCAATTACCTCATCTTCATTTTGAGTAATTTCCTCTTCAGTTGCAATTTGATCAATGCGAAAATTAGAGGCATTCAAAAACTCCGACTGCGTTTCAAAGTAAACAAATACCGGATAGTCTTTTTCTTCCTCAAAGAAATTGGCAATTTTTTTATAATTGCTGTATGGCAAGTTGATAATATTATTTTCTAAGACGAACGTGACCGGTCTTTGCCCCGTCACTTCAAGTGCAACGTGGCTTAAGGAATTATGCTTGATCGCTGCCGCAGTTTCTTTAATCATTTTAGTCGCTAGGCTTTTAACCTTGGTCTTGGACTTGCTAATATCTGCGTATTTGACAGTTTCTAAATCCTGTAAGTAGTCCTGTTGTTCAATTTTAGTAGTTAAATCAGTTAAGTTAATCTTCAAAATAAAAAAATCCTTTTATAAATTAGTTATCAGTCTTCTATACGATACTCAAATTCAGCGCCAAAAACAATTTATTTTTATTTCTTTTAAAATTATTTTTAAAGAACATTCGTTTTAAAAAAACAGGTGTTAAGGTAATCCGAATTGTCCGTTTTTACTAAAACATACTTGTTTTATCGACTTTGTGAAGTGATATAAAATAACAAAAATACCCCTAAATTTGTCAAAAAGCACGATATTTAATTATCAATACGAAAACATCATTATAGCCACTTTACAAGCGTTTTCACAAAGAATAGAATGACATTGAAACTAAAAAATTTTTTACTAAATTTTTCAAACTGAAAGGTAGACAAATATGTCAGATAAAGTTTACACAGATTATTTCTATAACTCAGATGATTTCGATAAAAATCATGGTATGGGCTATAAAGAACTTCACATCCCTGAAGGCGTTGAAGCTCAACCATTAATTGTTCCACCAGTCCTAGAGCCTGATAAACAAGAATACAACGATGTTTGGTACACCATTGAATCTCAAGAAGGCGACTTCCAATTTTTACCTGGGAAAAAGACTCATACTTGGGGCTACAACTTCCCTGTTTTAGGTAAGACGATGGTCTTGACCAAGGGTCAACATGTTCACGTAACTTTGAAGAACAGCTTGCCTGAATTAACTACTTACCACTGGCATGGTATGGAAGTTTCAGGTCCTGGTAACGATGGTGCTTGTCACTCACCTGTATACCCAGGAGAAGAAAAGCACATTGACTTCACAGTTCATCAACCAGCTGCCCTCACTTGGCTTCATGCTCACCCATGTCCATCAACTGCTGCACAAGTTTGGATGGGACTCGCAATGGGTGTTGTTGTAACTGATGCTAACGAAGCACAATTACCAATTCCTAAGACTTATGGTAAAGATGAATTCCCAATTATTTTGCAAGACCGGATTTTCCACGAAGATAATCAATTTGATTACAAGGCAGATTACAATGCAATGGGTATCTTTGGTGACACACCAGTTATTAACGGTGTTGTTCGTCCTTACGTAGATGTTACTACCCAAAAAGTTCGGTTGATTTTCTTAGGTGGATCCAACCGGCGTGAATGGCGTCTGCACTTCAGCGATGACTTGGTTATGACTCAAATCGGTGGGGATGATTCATTCTTAGAGCATCCAGTTAAGATGACTAAGGTTTTAATCGGACCAGGTGAGCGTCAACAAGTTGTGGTTGACTTCAGTAATTACAAGGAAGGCGACGTTGTTAACCTTTACACTGATGACTTTAAGTTGGTTGAATTCAGAATTCACAAGTATGAAAAAGATGACAGTGTAATTCCTGACACCTTATTCAAACCATATGATCCTGTTGTTAACCCTAATTCACCAGTTCCTCACGTAACGATGGACAACCACAACATGATTAACGGCAAGCTATTCTCCATGCAAAGAATTGACATGAAGCAAGAGTTAATGACCGCTGAATACTGGGATGTAACTAACACTAATGATAAGGTTAACGGTATGCTCCACCCATTCCATATTCACGGTGCACACTTCCTTGTTGTTTCACGTAACGGTAAGGACCCATATCCAAACGAGCAAGGTGTCTACAAAGATACTGTTGAAGTTGCCCCACAAGAAACTGTTCGTTTGAAGGTTTACTTCCAAAACACAGGTGTGTTCATGTACCACTGCCACATTATCGAACACGAAGATGCTGGTATGATGGCGCAAATCCAAATCGTTGATCCTAAGGATCCAGACAAGAAGTATGACTTAATGGACATGGAAACTTTGACTAAGGCATTTGCTGAAGAAAAAGGTATTCCAATGGACGAAGTTTACTGCCCAGGAATGGATGTTGAAGGTATGGACGTTAAGGGTGAAGATCACTCAATGGACGCACTTTCCGGCGCTAGCCACCATTAATTTAAACTTAAACTTAAACAAAGTAAAAAATCGCTCAAGTAAGAGCGGTTTTTTCTTTTACCTGCTTTAGCCTAAGCAAATCACTAAAAATCGGTTAAATTTAGAGACATTGTGAAAAACAGCTTTGCTTTTATTCTATAGCCTATGTTTAAATAGCATTATGAAAAAGAATAGAAGCAAGAACCTAGTGTTCCTGTTGCTCGGCGTATTTCTTTTAGGATTAGCCTTTGCAGTCTTTAACTCAAATGACTTCAAGGACAAATACGACTGGGTAACATTAAAGTCAGCCCAAAAATTGGATGTACCACTAGAAAATCAGTATCCTGAGTTACCTAACGGCTGTGAAGTTACTTCCTTGTCAATGCTGCTGCAATATTACGGCATCAAAGTAACTAAACTTGATCTATCAGAAAATATTAAGCATGTTGCTTCTTTTTCCAGCGACGGACAGTTTCGGGGTAATCCTCATGTGGGGTTTGTTGGTTATATGAGCCAAGCAAACGCCGGCTGGTGTGTTTATAACGAGCCGCTTGAACAAGTAGCCCGCAAATACACTAACCGTATTCAGAATTTCTCAGGACACGACTTCATCCAAGTGATGAAATTGGTATCTGATGGTCATCCGGTTTTGATTATCACAACACTCAAGTTCGATCATGTCAACGACATGCAAACTTGGCAAACCAAAGAAGGAGAAGTAAACGTCACTCCTTCATCACATGCCTGCGTAATTACTGGTTACAACAAGAAAAAACACCAAGTTCTCGTTAACGACCCATTTGGTCATAAAAACAAAGTGGTTTCTTGGCACAACCTGGAGAGAAGCTATAATCAGCAAGGTAAACAGGCGCTATATCTTAATTAAGTCAGCTATTTTACAAGATAGCGGCTTTTTTAGTGCACAAAAAAAGCAGATTCACTTAAGAATCTGCTTTTTCCAAATCGAGGCTCGTTAAAAAACAAGTGACTACTTCTGTTCACATCAGGTTGGTCAACAGCCAACACTTCCCGTGTCTGCCAGCTAAGGCGGGCGTCCTCATCCAAATACGCATCTCGCGTTTTTGTCGACTCGTATTACTTATTATACGTACTTTTATTCTGCTTGTAAAATTTTTTTATTCTGAAAAAGATTTCTACAAACATGCTTGATAGTAACATCCCTAAGGCGATTGAGCCTGTAACGATAATCACACGTAAAGCCGAGTCACTTGCCCCGTTAATATTACCGGCGGTTAACTCACGCACAGCCTGGTATGCGGGAACTCCCGGTACTAAAGGGACAATGGCCGGGATATAAAAGACAGTTGCCGGACACTTTTTTATTCGGGCAAAGACAATTCCTAAAATGCCAATCGCAAATGAACCCAGCAGATTAGACAATAGCCGGCCCATTGAGGCCTCCATCGCTAACCAGTAAATAATCCAGCTAATGACCCCACTAATTCCCGCCAGGTTAAGCACGCGGCGCGGAACATTAATAGTTAGGGCAAAGCCTGCTGAGGCAAGATAGGCAAAAATGATGTTAATAATTAATTCTAACCAAAATGGCATTTTATGCTCCTAAAAACTTCAAAATAATCCCAACGCCGCCGCCAAGGGCAAAGGCGGTTAACATTGCTTCACAAATCTTGCCCATTCCTGATAACAAGTCGCCCTTAAACAAGTCACGCAAGGCATTAGTTAATGCTAAGCCTGGGACCAATGGCATCAAAGCCCCGGTAAGAATATTATCAATAATCATTGCGGGAAACAGACGAACTAACCCCACCGTGACAATCGTCATAATCATTGCTGCCACCAATTCAGCTAAATATTTGACTTTCGTAAAGCGTTTAAAATAATAAAACGAAACAAAGCCGATAGCACCAACTACTGCCGCAGCGGGAAAATCAACCCAATCATAGTTGTCCATAAACATTACCATTAGCGTTGCACTTAAAATGCCGGCGCCAATTGTTTGTAACCATAATGGAAAAACTGGGAATCCACCGTGAGCAATTTTAAATACTTGGCTTTTAACTTGGCGTAAGGTAATTTCACGCGCTGCAAAAGCCCGTGACAGCGAATTAATCCGATCTACCAACTCTAGGTTAATATTCCGCTCATGAACCAAAATGCTTTGGCAATAGTTGCCGTGATCAATGCTCATAAAGATCCCCGTTGGCATTACAAACACCCGCGGATCTGACTCGCCAGCGCTTTTAGCAATGCGCACCATCGTGTCTTCGACCCGGTACATCTCACTGCCGCCTTCAATCATTAGCTGGCCTGCTGTCAGGCAAGTATCAAGCAATTCTTGGTAAAATAATTTATCTTTCTGTCCAGGCATAATTTCCTCAAAGTTTATTCATTGTCTCAATATCAATTGTTTTATCAACCCAGTCACCCTGGAAAAAGTCGCGCTCGTGGCTAACGATAATTACGCTGCCGGGAAACTTAACAATTGCTTGCCGCAACGCATCTTTTGAATCACGGTCAAGGTGATTGGTTGGCTCATCAAGAAAGAGTAAATTGGCCGGTTCAAACTGCATTTTAGTCAATTTCACTTTTTCCTGTTCGCCCCCGGATAATTTTTTCAAAGGACTCATCGCCTGCTGGGCGGTCACACCCAACCGAGCCAAGGCGCCACGCAGTTCCTTAGGCTTAATGCGTTCAAAGATTTCTTGCAAGTATTGCAGTGGCGTCATATTTTGGTTAGGCCAAGCTAGGTCCTGCTTAAAGTAGGCAATTTTGGCAGTTTCAGATAAAGCAAATGTCCCAAAAATCGGTTCAATCTGTCCCAGCAATGTTTTTAGCAAAGTCGTTTTGCCAATGCCGTTAAAACCAGTAATTGCCACTTTTTCATTGCCACCGACCGAGAAATTAAAGGCTTCTTTCACCAACGCGTGGTCATATCCGATTACCAAGTCTTGCGTCTGCAATAACAAGTTGGCAGCTGTTGCCACATAAGGAAATTCAAAATGCGGTTTGTGATTGCCCTTAGGTGGAGCTAAAACATCCATTCTGGCAAGTTGCCGCTCACGTGACTTAGCACTCTTAGAGCGCGTTCCCGCCTTATTTTTCCGAATATATGCTTCTTCCTTAGCAATCTTGCGTTGCTGATTAGTGTAAGCCTTCAGATAAGTTTCTCGGTTGGCTTCTTTTTGCCGCATTGCCTGCTTAAGAGTTCCAGTATAACGGGTAATTGTGCCAACATCAATATCAATAATGCAGTTCGCTATTTTGCCCAAGAAATCATAGTCATGACTAACTACTATAAAAGCGCCGGTAAAGTCATTTAGGTAGCCGACCAGCCAGTCAATATGGGAAACATCCAAATAGTTAGTTGGCTCATCCAGCAGCAATACATCAGGACTTTGTAATAATAATTTGGCTAAAATAATTTTTGATCTTTGTCCACCGGACAATTGACTGACGTCATGATCATAACCCAATTCTGCTAGCCCCAGTCCCGAAGCAACCCGTTCAATTTCCGTATCTATGCCGTAAAAGTTATTCTCTTCCAGGTATGTTTGCAGTTTCCCCGCCCTTTCGAGCATTTCTGCGTCGCCCTTTTCCGCATATTGATTGTAAAGGGCGCTCAACTCATGTTCTTTTTGGTATAGCAGTGCAAATGCTGTCCGCAGAAATTCACGAATCGTAACACCTGGAGCTAACTTAGCGTATTGATCAAGGTAGCCTACTGTTACCCGATTTTGCCATTTTACTTGACCTTCATCCGGTAACATCTCACCAGTCAAAATCTTAATTAAGGTTGATTTACCAACCCCATTTTGACCAGTGACTCCCATATGATCTTCCTTATTAAGAACAAAATTGCCATTCTCATACAAAGTTTTATCCACGAAACTTTGTCCTAAATTCTTAACTTGCAGTAAACTCATTTTACATCTCCCTCAAATTAATTATCTGTCTGCCAGTATCCAAGCAAGTTGCCTTTTTGCTCATCATCTTAAGTTGCTAATACGCGCAATCAAAAAGGCGGGCGTTTTGCCCACCTTTTTACTTTCTTTCTTGTTCATATTTTTGCAAGGCTTCCAATATTTTAGGCCAATAACGCTTAGGCAAAATTAATTGCAATTTATCGTGATAAATTGGAAAATCACTTGCTTTCATTCCGGTAATTTCAGCCAAATCTTGATCAGATAACTTATATTCACGCGCAATCCGTTTAATTTCAACAGAAGCGTGCCCCCGAAACCATGAAAGAGCAAAGAAAAATAAGGCAAAAACACTAGCGGCCAAAATAGCGGCCGGTAAAGTCCAGTGAAATGTGCGCAAGCAAATAGCCGACGCGGCAATAAAGGCAACAAGTGCTGAAATTACGCCATAAATGACTGCGAATACTGATTGCCCACGCATATTTTTTTGCCTCCTTTGCTATCAATAACTACTGACCAGTTGAATTGTCATCACTGGTATCCGTTCCAGTTGAATTATTGTCTGATTCATCTGTCACGACTGAATGATAAATTTGGTAATTAGTAAAGGGATTAGGATCCTTCCACTTAATATTATTATTCTGCTCATTTAACTTATTGAGCTTAGTTTCATCATTATCCAATACTTTCTTTTCCAAGTCAAGATTGGTCCGGATTTTGTCAGATGCCTTCTGCAGTTCCGCGGTCGAAACGACTTGGATCGATGATCCATTAATCCACGCATCGTGTCCTTGAATATAACCGCTATCGATATTTTGCGAACAGCCGCGATATGTCAATGCCAAAGCCAACATATCATTGAATGTCAGGTTGGTCCGAACATACTTGGTAAAGATTTTTACTAAATTACGGTAATTAGCAATTGAATCAACCGAGATTGCTTTGTGGACAACCGCGTTAATTACTTGCCGCTGACGCATTTGCCGCCCATAATCTCCGCGGGGATCATCGTGACGCATCCGAACATAAGCAACTGCATGCCGACCATTTAAATGCTGCTTTCCCTTATGAAAATCACACCAGTCATAAGAAAAGTCAAACGGTACGTTAACATCGACACCGCCAACAGCATTAACGAGACTTTTGAGTGCCTTCATATTCACTTCAACATAATAATTAATCGGAACATCCAGTAATGCGGAAACTGTTCGCATCGACGCCTTGCTTCCGCCTATTCCGTAGGCAGAATTGACCCGAAACATGTTGTACTTATCTCCCGGATCGCCTAGAATATTAGCCAAGGTATCACGCGGAATCGAGGTCATTGTTGCCTTATTTTTACCAGGATTAGCGGTAGCCAAAATTAACGTATCTGAATTTCCCCTATCATGACGACCCTCAAGTCCTTGATCAACGCCAAGAATTAAAATTGAAATTGGTTTTCTCTGGGCAATTAACGCAGAAGTAGCAGAATTGCCACTTTGACCATCAATTGCACTGTGTAAAGCGAAATACATGTGAGCAGCCCATGCCAGGCCGCAGCTTACGCATAAAACGAGTACAATACCGCAAACTCGGGCAAAAAGATTGCCTTTTAGTGCCCCAGTCGGAGCCGCTAAAACATGATTACGGTGAAGATTAAGGGAAGAGCGCTTTTTACGGTAATCTTCTCTCCGTTTTGAATTTGGTTCCATACCTTGATTCAATTCCTTCCATAATTATCCATGTTTATTTGTATCACTTTCAAACTTGAATTAGAATATTAACAAATATAATTAATAATATCTTATTTTTTAGTTTTTAGCATAATTATTATTAAGCATATAAAAATAAAAGGAGAACTGTTAATGGCTATTCCCAAAAGAAATGAAGTCCCTGAAGAACTCAAGTGGGATCTAACCCGGATCTTTAAAACGGATAAAGACTGGGAAATCGCATACAATCAAGTTAAAAATGATGTTCAGAGTCTAAGTAATTTAAAGGAAAAATTCACTGAATCAGGGCATAAATTATATGAAGGTTTAAACAAGATTTTGACTGTTAGTCGGAATTTAGAAAAGGTTTATGTCTATGCAACCATGTCTAGCGATGTCGACACCAGTAATGCCCACTATCTCGGATATGTGGCCCAAGTGCAGGCACTTACCAGTCAGTTCGAAGCGGCTATTGCTTTCCTCAATCCCGCAATTCTCCAAGTTCCCGAAGAAAAAATGGCACAGTTTAAGAGTGAAGAGCCACGACTAAATGACTACGCCCACATGCTGGAACAGATCACACGTAAAAGGCCGCACACGCTATCAGCCCAGGAAGAACGACTAATTGCCGATGCTGGCGACGCGCTAAGTACTTCCGAAAACACCTATAATGTGTTAACCAATTCCGACATGGAATATGGTTATGTACAAAATGAAGATGGTGAAATGGTGCAATTGTCCGACGGCCTCTATTCCCTACTCATTCAGTCCCAAGACCGGGAAGTTCGTCAAAACGCTTTTGATGTTATGTATGCAACTTATGATCAATTTAAAAACTCACTTGCTTCTACCCTTTCTGGTGAAGTTAAGGAACATAACTATAACGCGCGGGTTCACCACTATGATTCGGCTAAAAATGCTGCGTTAGATGAAAATGGTATCCCCACAATTGTGTATGATACTTTAATTACTGAGGTTGACCAACACCTTGATTTACTACACGAATACGTAAATTTGCGAAAGCAAATCTTGGGCTTAAACGACTTACAAATGTGGGACATGTATGTTCCCTTAACCGGTAAGCCATCATTGAGCTATACTTTTGCGGAAGCCAAGGAGGAAGCTAAAAAAGCTTTGCGCCCTCTTGGTGAAGACTATTTGAAGCAAGTTGATTACATCTTTAATAATCGGGTAATTGACGTAGTTGAATCACAGAATAAGGCAACAGGAGCATATTCCGGTGGCTCTTATGATACAGACGCTTATGAGTTACTCAATTGGGAAAATAATGTTGATTCCCTCTATACGCTAGTGCACGAAACTGGTCACTCTGTCCACAGCATGTACACAAGACAGACGCAGCCATACGTTTATGGTGATTACCCAATTTTTGTTGCCGAAATTGCCTCTACAACTAACGAAAACATTTTAACTGAATATTTCTTAGATCATATCACTGATTCCAAGACGCGGGCATTTGTCCTTAATTATTACCTTGATTCATTTAAAGGTACGTTATACCGGCAAACACAGTTTGCAGAATTTGAGCAATTTATTCATGAAATGGATGCCAAGGGCGAACCTTTGACAGCAGACCGGTTAGATGACTTTTATGGTGAACTAAACCAGCGTTATTACGGGGACGCGGTAGAACCAGGCGGTGAAATTGCCAAAGAATGGGCACGGATTCCGCACTTCTACTATAACTTCTACGTTTACCAATATGCTACGGGGTTTGCGGCTGCTACTGCTCTTGCCAATAACGTGGTTCACGGCAGCAGCGACCAAAAAGAGGCCTACCTCAATTTCTTAAAATCCGGTTCAAGCGATTACCCGGTCGAAATTATGAAACGGGCGGGCGTTGACATGACTAAGCCTGACTATCTGGAAGAAGCTTTCACAACTTTTGCACAACGCTTAACTGAATTTAAAACAATTGTGACAAAAAATCTTAAATAACCCTTGAAATTTTGCCATGTAAATAATATAACAAATATGGAAATAAAATTTCTCACATCAAAAAACCACTTCTTTGAATAAGAAGTGGTTTTTCTATAGTTAAAATTATTGGTATTCGGTCCAAAAGCGTTTGGCCAAAGCTTGGTATAATTGACATCCCAATAAATAATCATCTACTGCAACATATTCATTTGGTTGATGATCGGTTGTCCCCGCTGCTGGTCCTAAAATGATGATTGGAAAAGTGCCAGCTTGAATATATTCAGATGAATCCGTTGCACCTGTTCCCGCCGTATACTCACATGGCAAATTAAATTCTTGGTTAACAACCTGTTTGGCTAATCTTGCCAGTTTCGTATTTTCTTGGTTAGGCAGCGGCACTTCAGGAAAGCTATAGCTAATTTTCAGCTGTGCACCCTGCTCATTTAATTGCGCTACAATCTGTTCTAATTCTTGGTATATCTGCTCATTAGGATAAACCGGTGTTGTCCTGATATTGCCTGAAAGCCAAGCATGATCAGGAACCGAGTTAATCTGACTGCCACCTTGAATCTGACTGATTACATGGGTCAAAGATCCTAAGACTGGATCCTTTTTTGTATGACTAGCCATTAAGTCCTGTGCCTTTTGGGCAAAAGCAATCAGCGGCATAATCGCATTTTGACCTTTTTCTGGTGTCGATGAATGAACACAAACTCCCTTTGAAGTCACGTAATAATCGATTACACCCTTATGAGTTACCCGGATATTAAAGTGCGAGGGTTCACCAACAATTAGACCAGCTAAATCTTTAGCATAGCCTTCTTTGACTAATTGCGCTGCCCCGTATTCGCCGGTTTCCTCCCCAACAGAAGCTAATAAGCGAATTCGGCCAGGCAGCTCTTGCCCACTGTCTAACAAATCAAGCATTGCAACCACCATTGCCGCAAGGCCGGATTTCATATCGCTTGCGCCCCGACCATAGAGCTTGCCATCTTTAATTGTCGCTTCAAACGGCGGAAACTGCCAATTTGCCAAATCACCAGCTGACACAACATCCTCATGCCCGGAAAAGCCGAGCAATGGACCATGGTTTCCCATTGTCACAATTAAATTGTCTCGTCCGGGTGCATAAGTGACACGTTCAATGTTAACAGGATAATTTTTAAATAAGTTCGTCAGATAATCAGCAACTAGACTTTCATGATCATTGGCCGAATCAATCGCAATTAAATCGCTCAGGATTCTAAGTGCACGTTTTTTATCCACAATTTTATCCTCTTTTTATGCTTCTAGTACTTTTGCCAAAAATTCCTGTGCCCGCTTGGTCTTTGGTTGGGCAAAAAATTCTTGTGGTGCCGCCTTTTCTTGTACATAGCCGTCTGCCATGAACCAAACTTCATCGGCAACGTTTTTGGCAAAGCCCATCTCGTGAGTGACCACCACCATGGTCATCCCTTTTTGTGCTAAATCTTGCATTACTTTCAATACTTCGCCGACCATTTCTGGATCAAGAGCCGAAGTTGGTTCATCAAACAGCATCACTTCTGGATCCATAGCTAATGCCCGTGCAATCGCCACCCGCTGCTGCTGACCACCAGATAAGCTTGCTGGAAATGCTTCAGCTTTATCTTCCAGCCCAACTTGTTTGAGCAGTTCAATGCCCTTAGCCGTTGCTTCCTCATCGCTAAGCTTTTTGACTTTCATTGGCGCCAATTTGATATTTTCAATAATATTCATATGTGGAAATAAGTTGAATTGTTGAAAAACCATTCCCATTTTTTCACGTAAAGTATCTAGTTGATCCTCACTTAAGGCGGTTAGTTCTTGCCCGTTAAACAGTACTTTGCCGGAAGTCGGCTCGTCTAAAAGATTAAGACAGCGTAAAAAGGTACTTTTTCCCGCGCCACTTGGACCAACCAAGCAAATCACCTGGCCATCATCAACTTCTGCGTTGATATCCTTTAAAACTTCATTATGACCGAATGTCTTTTTCAAATGTTCTACTTCAATAACTGGGGCCTTGTTAGTCATGATTCATTTTCCTTTCAAATACTTTCATCAAGCTGGACAGGCCAAAGGTGATGATAAAGTACAAAATCATTGTAATTACTAATGGCATGACTCCACGATAAGTATCAGCCTGAACAATTCTTGACTGGTAAATCAGGTCTTTAACACCAATAACAGAAACAATTGAACTTTCCTTAATCAAGGAAACGAACTCGTTTCCCAGAGCAGGCCAAATATTTTTCATAGCCTGCGGCATAATTACATAGCGCATCGTTGCCGAGCGTGACAGTCCTAATGAACGTGAGGCTTCTGTCTGCCCTGTTGCAATTGAATTTATTCCTGACCGAATAACCTCCGCAACGTAAGCCGCCGAGTTCAGCGAAACAGCAATGATTCCTGACAAAAGTGCCGGAATATTGACTACTAAACCTAGGCCAAAATAGATAAAGAGCAGTTGGACCATTAAAGGCGTTCCCCGCACAAATTCAATATATGCCGTTGCAATTGAATGAGCAATTTCATTATGGCTTAACCGCATTAAAGCCAAAATTGCTCCTAGTAAAAAGCCAAAAATGACTGAGATTGCTGAAATAAACAGGGTATAGCCAACACCAGCAATAAAGAAGTCTTTATATGCCCACATTGAGTTCGAAGCCTTAGCCTCTTTTTTAGTTTTTCCACCTGCTAGGTATTTACCGGCTTTTGGTAAATAAACCTTGTTAATCAAATCCTTCTTTTTAATCTCAGCAATCGATTTATTTGCCGCTTTGACTAAACTTGTAGCACCTTTATGAAAAGCTACGGCAGAACCATCAGAAGTTATCTTTAATCCTGAAGGAATCGCCATGATGCCATCCGTATTTTTGGCAAAAGCAGCTGCAGTGGCGGTATCAACTGCCACCGCATCGAACTTATTGGTTTTCAAAGCTAAGATAAGATCACTGTCTTTATCCATCGTTTTCAGTTTAGTCTGTTTTGCTTGCTCCTTAATCAGAGTTGCCTGCAAACTGCCAGTCTGAGCACCGATTGCCTTGCCTTTAAAAGAACGGAAGTCATGGTACTTATCTTTATCAGCCTTTCTAATCAGTAAATCTTGTCCGCTTCTATAATAAGCCGTACTAAAATCTACACTCTGAGCCCGCTTAGGTGTTGCGGTCATCCCAGAAATGACCATATCGATCTTGCCAGTTTCCAGGGCAACAAGTAAGGAATCAAAATCCATTGTCCGAACAACTAATTTGACCCCTAAATCGTGGGCAATTTTTTGCCCAACCTCAATATCCATCCCGACTACCTTAGACTTGCCATTAATATTTTTGACAAATTCATAGGGAGGAAAGTCTGGACTGGTTCCCATAACCAGCTCGCCCTTATTTTTTACTTTTTTCAGGTAAGTATCCGTTATTTTAGTGGTTTGAGTGTCTTTGGCAGCTACTGTTTTTTGCGGCACCAAGGCCAACAACATGAACGCTGCGAGGACTATTTCAAGCCATTTCCACGCCTTTTTCATAACTTTTCCTCCATTATCAGCTTTTACATTATAGCAATTATAATAATATAAATATTAAATTACAACGTCATATTTGACTTTTTTTCTCATTTTTGGTAATCAAAATAAAAAATGTTCTGCTTACTAACCTTGTTAGATCGTAAATGCAGAACATTTTCGTTAATAATATTTAAAATTCTATTCTTGAGAAGCACCAGAAACAGCATCGGTTGCTGAATCCTCTTCTTTTAGCTGATTATCATTAGTTACAGGATACGGGGTAATTCTTGACGGATCAGTATTTGACTTCAAGTTATCAGCAGTATAGTTGAAATGTGTCAACCGTGCATGCTTAATATCTGCAATCGTCTTGCAGCCAGTCAATTGCATATCAATTAACAATTCCTGGTTAAGCTGTTCAATCACTGATTGAACGCCCTTTGCTCCGCCAAGTGCCAAGCCGTATAGATATGGGCGACCAATTCCGACCAAATCAGCACCAAGGGCTAAAGCCTTGAAGACATGCGAACCGCGCCGTACGCCTGAATCAAAGATGATTGGTACACGGTGGTCAACTGCCTTAGCAATTTCTGGCAACATGTCGATTGTTGCTGGACCACAGTCAATTTCACGGCCACCATGATTAGTTACGTAAATTCCGTCAGCACCAGCACCCATTGCTAAGAAGGCATCTTCAGCACAAACAACACCTTTAACAAAGACAGGCAAGCCTGACATTTCCTTAATCCGCTTAATATCTTCTGGGCCAATCTTTTGTGCCGAAGAAGCGTACATTTGCGCAACAGTTTGACCTTCACCCTTTGCGCCTTGATAGCGGGTAAAGAAATCTAGTGGAACTGGATAAGCAAATTTAGTTCTTAAGTTAGCTTCACGAAAACCGGAAACAAGAGCATCAACAGTTAATAAAATACCAGAATAACCAGCTTTTTTAACTGCATCAAAGACCATCTTATTGAAATCCCAGTCCTTACTTAAGTAAAGTTGGAAAAATCTTGGTGCATTGGGAGCTGCAGCCGCAATATCTTCAACACTCTTGTTTGCATAAGTACTTGATGTAAATAAAGCACCAGCCGCAGCCGCACCCTTTTGTGTAGCAACTTCAGCATCCTTATGTGCAATACCGTGGCAGGCTATTGGTGAAATCATTACTGGCGTTTTAAGCTTCATTCCCATAAATTCGGTATCAAGTTGCGGACTATCCATGTTAGTCAACGCACGAGGCACAATTTGGAAATGATTAAACGCAGCAGTATTATTACGCCATGTCCACTCATTCTCCGAGCCAGAGGCAATATAATAATAAGCTCCTTCTGGCATGACCTCTTTTGCACGCTCCTCAAGTTCATCGAGGTTAATCATGTTTATTGCTTCGTCCCGATCACTTTGAGGAAATCCATTATAATATGATGTCATTGATAAGACTCCTTTGTTTCAAAACTATCTCCTTCTATTATACATGCAAATGCTTACAATAGTTAGTGAATTTCAAAAAAGAATGTTATTTTATTGTGCCTTTCACCCAGCTATTTTTTCACAAACAAAAAAGAAACCTGCTTGCGCAAATTTCTTTTTACTATTTTATAGGCTGCGTCTAATTAAATGTATGAAATAAGTAACAAGATAAATTACAACCTCAATTACGGCAATGAAAAAGGTAACTGGTAAATTGGTAATAAAGCCAAGATATAACCCTAGCCACACACCAACAAGAGCAAAGAAGACAGACCAGGCAATCATTGCGCCAACTGTCTTACCCAGGTAATTAGCCGTAGCTGGTGGCAAAGTCAGTAGAATAAAAACTAATAATGAACCAACAATTTGTGCACCAATTGATACAGACATTGCTAAGGCAATTAAAAATACCAGACTAACCCAGCCAGTTTTAACCCCATGCGCCAGTGCGCCAATATGATCAAATGAATCAAAATTAAGCTGCTTTTGCATACCAAAAATCATTAATAACACAATGATGGATAAAATAACCAGTTGAACTACGCCGTGCTTATCAACACCGATTATGCTGCCAAACAAAATATTAGTAGCATAATTACTATTAGCACCGGAAATGGCCAGGAATAATACCCCTAGCCCCGTGAACAAGGCAGAAATCGCACTAATTGACGATTCTTTTTGCTCACTGTGCAGTGATAATTCACCAACACTGATTGAACCAAGAAGGGTAAATAATAACATGCCCCATAACGGTCCAATCCCGCACCAGACAGCAAAGGCTGCTCCGGCAAAGCCGATTTCTGATAAGGTATGCGCTAAAAAGCTAAAGTTGCGGGCAACCACATAAACCCCTACGGTACCACAGGTAATCGCAATAAAAGTACTAGCCAAGAAGGCATTGCGCATAAAGTCATATGCAAACATTATTCATAGGCCTCCTTGAAATTCGCCATTTCCCCCTGCTCAATTTTTTGGTGGTTCAAATACAGGTAGTCCTGCATATATTTTTCCGCCAACGGGATATCATGCGTTACAAATAAAACCGTTATTTTGTGTTTTTCATTTAAGTGCTTAATCAACCGCATGAGTTCATCCTTAGCGACTGGATCTAAGCTGGCAGTAGCCTCATCCAAAATAATTACATTTGGACTATCAAGAAGCGCTTGGGCTAGATAAGCACGCTGCTTTTGTCCGCCTGAAGCTTCACCCATCCGCGTATTCCTAATATCGTATAAGTTTGTTTCCTGCAGCTGGGCTTTAATAATTTTCTTTACCTTGCCCGTCTTAATTAAAGGTGCATTTAAACCAATAAAAGCGGCAATTGATAGCGGGTATTCCGCATCAATATTACGAAACTGGGGAACATAGCCTAAGCGAACACCATCCGCAAATTCAAATGAACCGCTTGACGGTACGAGCATTTTCATTAAAACATTGATTAACGTTGTCTTACCAGTACCATTGGGACCTAAGAGCGCAGTCATCGACCCTTTTTTTAGTTTAAAATTCAAATTTTCAAAAACGGTCTTTTTGTCAAACCTCATTGAGAGATTATTAACTGTTAAAATATCAGACAAATTGCACCTCTGAAACTTTTTTATTTAAAATTGCCAACCTTAGCAAATTGCCCATTATCGATAATATAGTACTTGCGTCCATGAATCTTGACACGCCCGCCATAAGTTCTAACATAATTGCCCCGCAATAACTTATCCGTGCCAATGCGGATACCATCTTCGTCATAGATATAAGCATTATGCTTTAAGAGCCTCAAGCTGCCGTCAACATTAGTTGCGACAACATACTGATTAGTGCCAACTTGTAAGTACTTTCTGCCATTAATAAACTTTGTGCCATAAATCGTTAACTTAATGCCTGCTTTCTTAGTTGCCTGCTTAGTTTTGGCACCGCTTTGATCGTAAATCAAAGCGTTATGCATTAACAATTTAGTTCCAACTGGCTTAGGTAGTGCGGGAGCTGTTGGCTTAGGCTTGGTCGGCTGCGGCGCAACCGGTGTAGGAGCTGGAGTTACGCTACCTGCTGAGCCATTATCATAATAGTACTTGATGAGGTCAAAAAAGTCGTCCATTGAGTAACCCCATTTAGCAAAATAGCCATCAGGATCTCCATGGTCAGTTCCACCCAAAAATTGAGAAACTGCGCGGTGAGACCAAACAGTTCCCTTGCCATCATGGACGGCATTATCTGGAACCAAGTTATATTTACGCATCACTTGTGCAACGTAAATTGCGTCATTATTAACACTTTTGGCGAAGTCGGAAAGATTATTTTCTTCACATAATTCTACTTGGAAAAAGCGGTTGTTAGCCTGCGGACCAGCGCCCCAAACGCCATAATCAGTTGATGTCATTTGAATAACACCAGTCTTGTCAACGAAAGCATGAACATACGAATAAATATTCATCCATTCGCGGTTAAAATAAATTGCCTCATTATAGGCTGAAGCACCAGGCGTTGCTGTCTCGTGAATAACAACACCTTCAGGTTTACCATTACGATAATTAATTTTATTTTGGGCTTGAAAATCGTTAAATGGTATTCCCTTTTGCTGCAACATTTGGTTGAGGTAAGTTATGCCTCCGTAACTATTTTGCTTTGCCATATCATTAATTGAACTGGCATGAACTGCTACTGGCTCAGTTGCAACTGCAGTGACAGTTGGAACTGTTATTCCTGCAGCAAAAGCTAAAGCCGCAATTATTTTCCTCATTTTTCTTTCCTCGTAATAACTATTTTTTGGCTACAGCAGCCAATTTTTGATAATTTTCAGTCATCCATTCAAGGTAAGTTGTCTTAGAAGGAATTGTTTCCCGGACATAGAGAACAGGAATGTTCTGCTCTTTAGCCAACTTGATAAAACTGTTAACAGTTGAACTAGAAGTCTGTGAATTAGCAACAAAGAAAGCAATCTTGCGCTGCTTAATTCCTTCTGACATTGCCCGGACAGTTGCAGGACTTGGATCCGTATTATTCTGAATTGCTTGTTCAAATTCTTGATCGGCGACTTTTAAGTGAGCGGCTTCTAATGCGTAATCAAACACAGGTTCACTAACATAAACTGGCTTGCTATTTTTACCATCTATTTGAGAAGCCGATTTTTGAATATGAGCTATTTTACGCAAATACTTTTGCCCGTTATCACGGTAATAGCTTGCATGACGTGGATCTTTTTTACTGAGCTTTCTAACTAAGTAATTAACATACTTTGTTGGCATAGTCAAATCAAACCAGATGTGCGGATTAGCGCCCTTTTTCAAATTCATTAGGTCTTCACCCACAAGCACCGGTTCTTTATCAACCGAAGAAGCAAGCTTATTCATCCAGCCATCATAACCTAATCCGTTAGCAACAACAATGTCAGCATTTGATAATGCTTTGGCATCGTTAGTTGTTGGCTCAAAGTCGTGTGGATCAGCATTGGCGTTTTTAATAATTGCCTGTGCCGTACCATATTTTCCGACCACATTTTGAGCAATATCAGCATAAACGTTAGTCGTGGTCATGATCGAAATTTTACTACTTTTTTGTGGTTTCTGCGTGCAAGCACTGAGTAAGAGGAGAACCAGACCAATTAAAGCCGTACCTGTAAAAATTTTCCTTAATTTAGCAAATGTCATTATTGTTGTCATTCCTTTTCTATTTTATTTTTTTAATAACATAAATTGGACCGTCGCAGCAATAAAAGTTACTTACAATTAATAACCATTATACACTAAACAGAGACCGATATTAAAGTAGTGCATTACAACAATTACGCTACAATTTGATTACTTTTTGAATGCAAAAGCGTCTTTTTGTCCGCCTGGTATTTATATAACGTGAATAGAGCAAACTAAAAAGCGTGCAGGAATTCCTGCACGCCTTTAGTGTAAGTAAACGTATAAACAAATCTTCTAATTCTAAAACTATAATCCAATCATGTGCGAAAAGATTGGAACCAACAAATTATCAACTAAAGCAGTTGCTACAACGGCGACGGCCGCCATTGCTCCCTGAATTGATCCTAGTTGCAAGGCAAAAGCAGAGCCAACCGTGTGGCCTGCAGTTCCTAGCCCTAAGCCTGTTCCTAACGGATCACTGTTTAGTTTGAACCAGTCCACTAATTGCTTGCCAAGGGCATAAATTACAACTGCATTGATAATACATGCCATGGCGGTTACTGAAGCATTGCCTCCGATTGAAGAAGTGAGCGGCATTGCAACAGCAGTAGTAGCGGATTGGCTGAGCATTGATCTAATACCAACCTTATCAAGTCCAACCGCCTTAGACACTAAAGTAATTAGTACCATTGAAATAAAAGTACCAACGATTAAGCCCAATAAAATGACGAGCCAATTTTTCTTAACAACATCATTACGTTTATACAATGGTACAGCGAAAGCAATTGTGGCCGGTGTAATAAACCAAAAAATGATGTCGCCACCTGGTTTATAGGCTTTAGCATAAACTGTCGCAGTCGTGACATTAAAATACTTGCCCAGAATAACCAAAACGGCAATTCCCAAAACCATGCTGACAAAAAGTGGCTGAAAGAGGAAAAATCCCTTGGATTTTTTGAATAGCCATTGTCCAATCAAGAAAAGGACTAATGATAAGAAAACGCCAAATAATGGGTTTGCAATATACTTCACTATTTAACACCTCCCACTTTCTTATGATCAACAATACTAGTTTGGTTGCTAGTAATCTTATGAACAGCCCAGCTAAAAAACCGTGTTGTATAAGCAACGACAACCAGCAGAATAATTGTTGAAGCAATAATTACAATTACTAATTGCACTCCTTGCGTTTCCATTATCTTCAGATTAGCTGCTAGTGAAATTCCTGACGGAACAAACATAAAACCAATCAGCGAAATCAACGCACTTCCAAACGAGTCAACCCATTCAACTTTAATAAGATGAAGGGTTAGCAAGAGATAGAGTAAAACTAACCCAATGACTGGCGTTGGCACTGGAAATGATTTTGGCATTAAATCAGATATTATCTGGGATGCAAATAATATTGCAGCATAAATAAACATCTGAACCAAAATCGGCGCTGACTTTGTTTTTTCTGCTTTTCCCTTCTTCATAAGCCATTTCCTTTCTCATTACATCTTTGATTGCCTTCAATAACTACCTTAACGGAAAAATATTATCTTGAAAGCGATTTAACAGCGAACTGCAAAAAAAGACTTGTGAACTGCACCTAGCAACTTTCACAAGTCCTATTTTTTAATTTTTTCTTTTTACATCCCCAGCCGCTCATTCAGATCTTTGCGGTAAGAGCGGCCAACTTGGATTCGATCACCGTTACTCATAATTAACAGCAAAGTATGGTTAAACCAAGGCTGAACTTCCTTAATATCTTCAATATTGACTACAGCACTGCGGTGAACTTGCATAAAACGTGGATCCGTCAGCCGCTTAGCAATCCACGCTAAGGTCTTTTTAGTTTGATATTTTTGCTTATTAGTTGCGATTGTTAAAACGCCATTATCAATTCTAGCGGAAATAACATCTAGCTTTTTGATTACGGCATTTCGGTCTTCTAGTTCGATGCTTAAAACCTCACGGTCAGTTTTAGTTTGAACCGACTTAGTTACCTGCACATTTAAGATATTAACCACCTTGGCTAATGCCTGGTCAATCCGCTTTTGTTCAAACGGTTTTAAAACATAATCCAATGCGCCAACATCAAAGGCCTTAACTGCATACTCATCATAGGCAGTTGCAAAAATGATGATAGGCGAATATGTAAGCTGCTTTAATTCTTCAGCTAGTTCAAAACCGTTTTCCTCATTGAGCGAAATGTCGAGAAACATTAAGTCGATCTGATGCTTTAACAGAATTCCTTGCGCTTCTTTAATGTCTTCAGCCTGATAAAGTTTGATTGCCTGTCCCCGCATGGCCGGGCTTTTTTTAATTAAATACGCTAATTCATTTCTTGCTAGTGGTTCATCATCAACAACTAAAATCTTCATCTTAGTTTCCCCTCTTTATTAATTTGCTTTTTTGGCTAACTTTAACGGAATTGTCGTCTTAAATGTTGTGCCATTTGCACTAGTTAACACCTTTAACTGACTAGATGTTCCGTATAAATTGATTAAGCGCTTATTTAAATTATAAAGTGCCAGTCCACTCCCCTTTGATTCGCTGATTGGTTCTTGACCTAGCCTGCTTAAAATCTGCGGATCAATTCCGCTACCATTGTCACTAACGCTGATTGCAAGATTTGCACCCTTTCTGTTCAGATTGACCGTAATCTGATTACCGGTTTTACGCCCTTTAAAAGCATGCCGAATCGCATTTTCAATAAAAATTTGGAGACAAAAAGACGGCAGCAAAGTTTCATTTGGAACTTCGATCTGGTAGTCAACTGTAAATTTATTAGGAAAGCGTAGGCTTTCTATCTTAGTATATGCTTCTACGTGCTGCTTTTCCTGCTCAAGCGTAACCTCTTTAGCCTGGCCGTTCTTTAAACTAGACCGAAAAAATGTACTTAATTCCATTAAAGCATCGTGAGCCTGATCAACGTCGACCCGCATTAAGGCAACAATTGTATTAACCGCATTGAAGAAAAAATGGGGATTAATCTGAACTTGTAGCGCCCTAATTTCAGCTTCGTTGAGTAGCGCGGTCTGCTGCTCGGTAATTCCGATTGCCAATTGACCGGAAAAAATCATGGCAAGACCACGCACTAAATTTTCTTCAACTACGGTCATCTCCCTTCCCTCACAAAAATATAGTTTTAAGGCACCAATTGTTTTCTTATTAACTTGAAGAGGACACACAATTGCCGATGTTAAGGGACAGCCTTTGTGCGGACAGCCAATTTCTTCTTTAGAATGAGCCAGTTTTTCCTTGCCCGTCGCAATTACCGTTTTTGACATATCAGTAATAACTGGTTCGCCAGCAATATGATGGTCCTGGCCGGCACCAACATGGGCTAAAACGTTAACTCTGTCGGTTAAACCCACGGCATCAAACTTCGTATATTTTTTGATAATGTGACAAACATGAGCGGCCGAATTAAGATCCAAGCCGTGTCTAAAATAGGGCAGAGTTTTATTGGTTAATTCCAGAACATCCTTTGTCTGCACTGCCCGCAATTGCCGTTCATTTGATAAATAAGTTTTTAAAATCTCAATAAACAGGCTGGAACCAATTGTGTTTAACAAAATCATCGGAATAAAAATCAGTTTAATTAAGCCAAAGCCGTGAAAAGCAAAGATAAAGGCCATCTGAATTAGTTCCGCGAATAATGATAAAACGGCAACCCAAAATGATGACGGATAAAGACTATTCTTTTTTACCCTGTCTCCCAGAACCCCAATAAGATAGCCAATCAGAACTGAACTAGCGATGTAAAAATAATCGGAAAAGCCACCAAAGATAACCCGGTGCAACCCGCCAACAAGTCCCACCAGCATGCCAACATAGGGACCTGCAGTTAAGCTAGCAGTGGTAATAACCAGCATTCGGGTGTTAGCAATCGAATCGGTCTGCGGCAAGCCAGTAATTATTAGCGGCGTAACAATTTCTTTTGAGCTGGAAATTTCCACTCCGGTTAAGTTGGCAATAACGACAAATAAGGAAAAAATTACGAATAACCAAATCTGCGACTTTAGTGTTCTTTTTTCAATTAAGTTTCTGAAAAAGCGCATATTAACCAGCATGAAAGCAAGAATCATGATTATTCCTAGTCTTTCCGCCAGCAAAATGAATAAATTAAACACGATATTCTCCGTCCCACTAATATATTGAACTATCCCCTTTTTAACACTTTAGTATTACATACAATCTAGTTTAACTTAGAGAAATCGGATTCAACTGCTAAAATTGGCACGTCAAATGGCAAAAATCCGGGGTTAAATTAACACTTTTATTTATTACGCGGCGGTTAATTAATGGCACTAATTTTGCTAGCACAAAAAAAACGCCACCTATTAAAGTGACGTTTTTAAACGAATTGGTAAATTAATTAATTTTCGGTTTTAATTGCTTTTTTCCATAAGCCCAAGATCACCCCGGCCACAATTGAACCAACAATCGTAGCTACAAAGTAGAGCAAAATGTGGTTAGCAAGTGGTGATACCCAAAGACCACCGTGAGGTGCGGGAACACCGATGCGCCAGAAGCCAACTAAAGCTCCACCGACTGCTGAACCGATGATACATGATGGGATGACGTGACCGGCATCAGCAGCAGCAAATGGAATTGCACCTTCGGTAATGAATGAGAAACCTAGAATCCAGTTAGTAATTCCGGCACGGCGCTCATCTTCAGTGTACTTGTTCTTGAAGAAAGTAGTTGCAATTGCAGTAGCAAATGGTGGTACCATTCCGCCGACCATAACTGCAGCCATCATTACGGCAGCAACCGTTGAATGAGGGTCATTGGCAAACGCACCTGAAGCAAAGACATAAGCAGCCTTGTTGAAAGGTCCACCCATATCGATTGACATCATCGCAGCCAAGATGGTGGTCAAAACAACTAAGTTGCCAGTACCCATTTGGTTTAAGAAGTTAGTAATTGCAAAGTTAATTGTACTGAAGATTGGGTTAACAATGTAGTACATAATCAGTGCAATCAGCAGCAAACTCAGAATTGGGTAAATAAGCATTGGCTTCATACCCTCAAGTGATTTTGGCAACTTAGCAAACAATTTCTTCAAGCCAACTACCAAGTAACCGGCAATGAAACCTGATGCAAGACCACCAAGGAAACCAGCTGGTGACTTAGCGTTAGTTAAGACATTAGCTACGTAAGCACCACCATAGGCACCGCTATAGACAGTGGCCATAAAACCACCGACGAAACCTGGCATCAAAGCAGGTAAGTCGCCGATTGATTCAGCAATGTAACCTGAAAGAATTGGCACCATGAAGGCAAAGGCCATGTTTCCGGCATTGTTGAGGAAAATGAAGGCAGGTGACTTTGGTCCGCCAGCATAGTTTTCCACAATGAAGGAAATAGCCATCAAAATACCACCACCGATAACAAACGGCAACATGTGAGAAACACCATTCATTAGGTTTTGGTAAATTGAACCCCAGAAGCCCTTCTTAGAGTCATCGGATTCTTGTGCAGCCTGACCATCGGAATGGTAAACACTAGCCTTTGAATCAAGGATGGTTTCAACTAATTCGTCAGGTTTATTAATACCGTCAACAACAGGACGGCTAATCAATGGCTTACCATCAAAACGGGGCATGTCGACTTTCTTATCAGAGGCAATGATAACACCCTTTGCCCGCTTAATTTCGTCAGCGGTCAACTTGTCCTTAACGCCTTCGGAACCATTCGTTTCAATTCGAACATCAGCACCTTGTGCTTTACCGGCCTTAATGATTGCTTCTTGTGCCATGTAAGTGTGGGCAATCCCATTAATACATGCAGTAACCCCAACAATTAACGGCTTGTCTGCATCACCGGTATTACTTGCACTAGCGGCTTGTTCTTTTTCGGCTTTTTTATCAGCATCGCTTTTTTGTTCAGCATCTTCAAATAGCTTGATTACTTCTTCAGGTGATTGGGCATTCTTTAATGCTGCAACCAAATCCGGGTTAATCAATAAGCCTGATAGCTTAGCCAAAGCTTGCAAGTGAGTATTATCAGCACCATCTGGTGCGGTAATCATAAAGAATAAATAAACTGGTTGGCCATCAAGTGAATTGTAATCAATTCCTTGTTCACTTTTAGCAAAAAGGACACGAGCCTTATTAATTGCCTTGTTACGAGCGTGTGGCATTGCAATGCCATCGCCTATACCAGTTGTTGATTCATTTTCACGTGCCCAAATCGATTTGATGAATTCATCTTCATCATTAACAATCCCGGTCTTGACTTCCAAATCAGCCATTTCCTTGATTGCATCTTCTTTGTTTGTCGCTTTAAGCGACATAATCATCGATTCAGGAGCTAAAATATCTTTAATTTGCATTTGAATTCTCCTTCATTACGAAATTTCTTCCACGTTAATTTGTGGTAAGACCGCTTCTATCTGGCTCATGACCGCAATATCCTTGGTAAAGGCTGTAGCAGCACCACAGGCCATTCCGATCCGGAAACTTTCAACCGGATCCTTAGTTTTAACGTAAGTTCCGACAAAGCCCGCGATCATTGAATCACCCGCACCAACGGAATTAACAGCAGTTCCAACTGCACCTTTGGCGTGGTAGAAGTGATCTTGAGTAATCAAGTAGCCGCCCTTGCCAGCCATTGAAACCATGACATTTTGTGCACCCATGTCGAGTAACTTATGAGCACATTCAAGCATATCTTGATCAGATGAAAAAGTCGTGTCAAACAAGTCGGCAAGTTCGTGGTGATTTGGCTTGATTACTAATGGCTTGTAGTTAAGCGTATCAAGTAAAGCCTGACCAGTTGTGTCAATTACAAATTCCGCACCCGCATTTTTAATTTCAGGTAATAATTCTTGGTAAAAATCAACCGAAAGACTAGGTGCCAAAGAACCACTTAAGACAACAATGTCGCCTTTTTGTAAATCACTTAAGCGTGACTTAAAAGCCGTAATTTCCTGATCAGTAATGTTAGGTCCAGCAGCATTAATTTCTGTTTCAGCTTGGGCATGTACCTTAACGTTGACCCGCGTATCATCAGAAATAGTGACAAAGTCATTGACAATGCGGCGCTGATTTAATTGCCGTACCAATTCTTTGCCAGTAAAGCCACCAACAAAGCCCCAAGCAGTATTATCAATTTTTAACTGGTTAAGAATTTGCGAGACGTTAATCCCCTTACCTCCAGCTAAAAATGAACAATTATTGCTACGGTTGACACTGCCGCTTTCCACCTTTTCTAATTGGATGACATAATCCAAAGCAGGGTTAACAGTAACCGTATATATCATCTATTTGGCCTCCTTCAAATCTACTTTAGCAGGTAAAGTATTTTTATGTTGCGTGTTTAACACGGTCGTAATCACGGTAATATTTTTAGCATTGCCAAAAATGGCAAAATTGCGTTCACCAATTTTAGAAGCATCAGTTAGAACATAAGTATGATCTGACCGAGCAATTTCCATTTTCTTGATTGCCGCTTCTTCGGGATCCGGTGTGGTTAGATTGCCTAGACGATCAATCCCATTGGTACCGATAAAACAAGCCGCAAAATTCATGTTCTGCAGCTGCTGAAGTGCGGACTCGCCCACAACCGCGTGAGTATCCTCCTTGATCTTGCCGCCTAAAAGCATGGTACTAATGCCGTGCCCAACAGCACTTAGCGCTGTTTCAATCCCATTAGTGACAATTGTGACTCCCGGAACTTCCGCGAGAAACGGCACCATTTCATAGCTGGTTGTTCCCGCATCAATAAATAGGTAATCATTTTCGTGCACATAATGCTTAACCGCGTACCGGGCAATGCGAACTTTATCATCGTGATTCATTGTGAAGCGAATATGCTGCGAAACATCATGAGCAAAATTTTTCACTGATTGTGCCCCGCCATGAACGCGTTTGACTAAACCCTTTTTTTCGAGCTGAATCAAATCTCGACGAATCGTTGATTCTGAGGTCGCTGTCAATTCCGAAAGATCGCAGACCCGACATAATTCATGTTGGTTAATGTAGTTCTCGATTAATTTTCGGCGCTTTTGCGTTAGCATACTTTCCCTTCACCTCCTTGGGTAATTTTATGCGCGTTTCTCGCTAAAAGCAATCATTTTTGCTCAAAAAAATTCATTTTCATGCAAAAGTGAGCAATTATGAGTAATTTAGTCGCTTGCAATGAAAAAATGCTGTAGCGGTTTCAACCACTCAGCATTTTTAGCTTAACTATCAGATTTTTTATAATTTACTTATGTTCTTCCTTAGCCGAGGGTAAAAAGAATGAACAGCAAAAGCCAATAATGGCAAAAACAAGCATTAAGATAAAGCCTAAATGATAGCCGTTTGCCAGTTGCGCTGCCTTAGTTCCAACCATATTCTTTGCTCCCAAAGTTACAACTAGCATTGCTAAAGCCGTGCCAAGCGATCCCCCAATTTGTCTAATTGTCGAGGAAGCTGCATTGGCATGAGCCGTTAAATCAGCTTGCACTTCATTAATTCCAGCAGTAAAAGTAGTCATCATGGTAAACGATATACCGACCATGCGCATTGCATAACACAAACTAATTAAAACCAGGCTCGTTTGAGCATTAAAGATTAGCATTGGCAACGTACCGCATAATAGCATGACAAAGCCGAATAGAGATAACCGTTTAATTCCGTATTTATCATATAAAGTACCAGAAATCGGATTACAAATTATCATAATTAGTGCTCCAGGCATCATTACTAGCCCCGAAGTTAGCGCGGTTTCCGCACGCGTTGTTTGAAGATAAAGCGGTAAAACCAACTCAATTCCAACCATTGCGATATTACTGATGGTGCTAAGCAAGGTACATAAGTTAAAACGCCGATTTTTAAAAACGCGAATATCAAGCAGTGGCTCTGCCATATGTAATTGCCGGTGACAAAATAGGCAAATAATGATTATCCCAATGACAAACACCAAGATTAACGGCAGCGTAATTTTACCAGTATTACCAATTTCTGATAAAGCATATAGAAGCAGACCAAAACCCAGAATTGATTCTAAAAACGAAATACCATCAGTTGAATCAAGGTGCGCTGTTGTAATGTTTTGTATCGTAAAAAGCCCAAAAACCATCACGGTTGCACTAGTAACACTCAAAATAACAAACAACATTTGCCATTCGGCATATTTTAAAATTAAACCCGAAATTGTCGGTCCCACCGCCGGGCCAAAGCCAACGACAAAGCCGGTGATACCCATCGCTAACCCACGCTTTTCCGGTGGAAACATCAGCAAAATTACGTTTTGAATAAACGGCATTAAGCCTCCGGCAGCTACGGCTTCAATAATTCGTCCTGTCAATAATACATAAAAGTTTGGGGCGAATATACAAATAACCGAACCGATACAAAAGATTCCCATCATGGTTAAGAAATTTTGCTTTAAACTAAAAGACGCAAAAATCCACGCCGAGATTGGAATCATTAATCCGACCACAAGTAAATATGCAGTAGTGAGCCATTGCGCTGTTGCTTGACTTACCCCAAATGAATTCATGATTGATGGCAGGGCATTATTTAAAAAAGTTTCTGCTAATAAAGCAACAAACGCTCCAAAAAGCAGTACTGTCATCATTACTGCTCGTTTATGACCAGAAATGCTTTTTATCTCTTTTTCCATTATTTTCTCCTTTTGGATAGCATGCTACACTTTTTATAAAAATAACAATTAAAAATTACCAATAATTACATTTAAAATATGTCCCAATTGCTTAACGTCTGCATCAGATAAACCAGCAACAATCCGCTTATTGACCTTATCCATAATTTCATGAATTGCAGTAATGTTGTCATCAAGCAAAGCAAAACCTTTAGCACTTAAAGTCAAAACAATTTGCCGTTGATCATTTTTTAAGTGGGAAGTAGCAATCAAATTATTGTCTTCAAGACGCTTAACGATTCCACGAATCGTTGGGTGGCTTAAGACAAAAGTATCCGCTATTTCTTTTTGGGTAATCGTCCTACCCTTTGAATCATATAAAAATACCAATAATGAGATTTGCGCACCCGTTAAAGAATATTTTTTAAACATTTCTGCAAACCGATTGTTCAATTCTTTCTCAATTACGGTATTGGCTATTTTAATTTTGGGACCTAGCTGGTTTAAAAAGTGATCAGACATTGTGCCTTTCCTTTCTTAGTTGTTAATTATGTAGTATACTACATAATTTTCTAATTGGTAACTTTTTCTTCTATTCTTAGTTCTAAAGATGAATAGAACACGACCCCTTTTTCAAGTATGGTAAAATAGAAACACTGTGTTTTAGATTTCAAAGAGAGGCAATATCACAAATAATGGACGAAAACGAACCACAACATCATATCTCGTCTCATCATCATATGAAAATTCACTGGAAAGAATTTTTCAAGAGTCCAGACGATACCCTAATTGGGGACACTACGTTAGTAGAAAAAGGGTCACTTGTTGGCAGAGTAGGAATAATGCTTTTAGAATGCGGAACTGGGGCTTGGCGCGTACGTGATTCAATGAATACCATAGCGCGGGCACTAGACATTACTTGTTCTGCTGATATTGGTTTATTAACCATCAGTTATACTTGCTTCGATGTCGATAACAAGTCTTATTCACAAACTTTATCACTGCCAACTACCGGCGTTAACATGAATAAGCTGAATAAAATGGAAGATTTTGTTCGCCGCTTTGAAACAGAAAATGAATACTGGACAATTGGTGCGGTTCACCATGAACTTAATCAAATTGAAACGCATACCAAAAGTTACTCGTTAACAATTGCTGCCCTAAGCGCAGGACTT
This sequence comes from Lactobacillus sp. B4026, assembly GCF_026535825.1. NCBI lineage: Bacteria > Bacillati > Bacillota > Bacilli > Lactobacillales > Lactobacillaceae > Lactobacillus > Lactobacillus sp. B4026. The sequence continues at coordinate 22,440 of NZ_JAFNPD010000013.1, read as the reverse complement.
GCCTGTGCCAGCTTTATTTTCTTATTAGGCGGCGGTTTACCAGAAATGATTTGTACCTTTTTTGGCGCTGCCATCGGGAATTACTTCCGCGGCGTAATGGGTAAGCACAAGGTTACTTTGGTGGCCAAAATTGCTGTTGGTGTAGCTATTTCTTGTGCTATTTACTTCTTTTGCTTCCGACTGGGAGAAAAGTTCTTAGGCTGGAATTATCATCATGCATACGGCTACATAGGGTCAATGCTTTACGTTATTCCCGGTTTCCCATTTATTACCTCTGGGCTAGACATGTCAAAACTGGATATGAGGTCAGGACTTGAACGTCTTTCTTATGCTGTCTTAACCATTTTGATTGCAACAATGGTTGGCTGGGGCGTGGCAACTACACTGAGTTTAAAACCTGGCTCAATTCCTGAACTCACACTAAATCCAGTAACGTTAACAGTCTTACGGTTAATTGCTAGCTTTTGCGGTGTTTACGGCTTTTCAATTATGTTTAATGCTAAGCCATCAATGGCAACAGTGGCAGCACTTATCGGAGCTTTTGCCAACACCTTACGATTGGGCTTAGCCGAATTTAACCATGTTCCTGCCCCTCTTGCGGCTTTTATTGGCTCGCTACTAGCCGGCTTAGTGGCCAGCTTTGTTCGTGATAAAGTCGGCTTTCCGCGAATTGCAATCACGGTTCCGGCAATTGTCATTATGGTACCGGGACTTTACATGTACCGCGCTGTTTTCAATTTCGGTGTAACCAACATTAACATTGGTGCTTACTGGATAATGAACGCGTTGATGATTATTACTGCTTTGCCAATTGGACTTTTAACTGCTCGAATTTTAACTGATCCAAAATGGCGTCATGCAGATTAAACATTACCAAGCGGTACTTATTACTAGGCAAATTAGTAAAGACTAAATTAAGTACTAAAGCAGTCTGGCATATAGAATGACTTTGTACATTGTGTTTGGTCTCTCGCTATATTTGAAGATTAGTAATTAAATACTAGCAAGACCAAAAGATAATATATACAAAAAACGTTGAACCAGTATGTTCAACGTTTTTTTAATAGTCTAGGAGAAGATGATTTTTCCCAGACTCTTTTGGTAAATTTAATGAAAGTGGTTTTTAGTTTAAACTCTAATTATAGTTTACAAACAAAATTAAAACCTATATCTGTATTAGTCATAAGAAATAGAAAGGTGTTTACCTACAGCTGCGCCCAGCTTGTCCAATGTCTTAAGTGAAGGATTCATATTACCTTTTTCAATTCGCGTGATAGTTGATTTGCTTACACCAGCCTTTTCTGCTAAATCGCGTTGACTAATTCTTGCATTTTTACGCAATTCAGTAACCGCCACAGCAGCTTCTAGCTGGCGACCATACTGATCAGCGTATTCTTTTAATTGAGAATTATTTTTAGTTAATTCTTCAAGCATTTTTTCAGTTTCATTTTTCATTACTATCATCCTTTAAAAATTTAGCTCTAATTGCTTTAGCATGAGCTATTTCTCTCATCGGAGTCTTATTGCTCTTTTTCTTAAAACCATGAGTAATAATATAATGAATTTCCATAATGTGAGCGAATTTCAAACAAGTTTGATTCCAGTTTTTTAATCCACTATTGTTCTTGTGCTATTAGCAAGCCAAACTTACTAATTTTTTCAATTGTAACCAATAATTTTACAGCTTCTTTATGGGGTAATTTACGACAAAAGACACGAAACTCATCTTTGTCATAGTATTCAAAAACAGCTTTTTCTTTCATGTACTCCTCCGTCAAGCATTACGGTAGCATATATGCTACCGCATTACAACTATAATCGCTGCTGCAATCGTTGAATAGAGTAAGATCTGCCACAATAATGCCTTGAAATTATTCTTATAGTATATATTGACTTTCCATTTACTTATAACTTAGGAATCAAATATGACTAAGACCTAAAGAAAAAGCATTGAATGTATGCATTCAATGCTTTGCTAAATTTAGTAAAAATGGTTTTCTAATTTCTTTATAATCAATCAAACTGCTATGCTTTTTACTGCTTATTGGCAATTGCTTTAATCGCATTACGGCCCGAAAAGATACAGTAACCTGCATGAGTACCAGGGACATTAACGCCGTAGGTATCACCGTACAAACCGGCTGATCCGTCACTACCAATTGCGTAAAGGCCACTAATTGGTCTACCCTTAGTATCCAAAACCTCATTATTGGTATTTACACGTAAGCCGTCACCAGTTGTATAGGCACCAACGCCTAGCTCAATGGCATAAAATGGGCCATCCCCATCAACTGGAAGCATGTATTTGGCTGGCTTATGGAAATCGGTATCCTCGCCATTAGCGGCCATTTCATTATAGTGCTTCACATAAGCTGGTAAGTTAGGGGTATCAATCTCTTTAGCTAATTCTTCAATTGTTGCAGCTTTATGTAAGTACTTGCGACCATCTTTTTCAGCTTGTTCAATGTCTTCTCGCAGACTTGGGTAACGGTCTTCAGGTACAAATGGTTTCATTGATCTTGGATATGACTTATCGGTGAAGTCATCTAAGATTTTCTGACTGAAAATACAAAAGACACGCTCTTGGCGATTCATCGAATTGCCTTCATTAGCCCAGTTGACTACTGCTGCACTTTCATCAACAAAACGTTCACCGATTTCATTAACCCACATTTGTGGTTGATCACAGACAGAACTCCAAATGGCTGTACCCCAAAGTTTAAATGAAGGAACCGAATCATCTTTTAATTGTCCACCAAACATCATTGACATTCCGGTAAAGAATTGTTTAGCGCCAAGATTCCAGGCAAGACATAAACCATCACCGGTACTTTTACCTGAGTTGACAGGAATTACATTATCCGGATTTTGATGAGGAGTGTGTTCCATCAATTCCAAGTTATTCAGATAGCCGCCACTTGCCAAAACAACGTTGTTAGCAACTACAATCTCGTCAGTATCATCTTCAACGTTCGTCAAAGTTACGTTATAAGTTTGATCTTCATTTTGCTTAAGATCCGTTACACGCGTTAAAGTAATAATTTCAACGCCCTTAGACTTCGCATATGGCTCTAGACCTGAATGAATTGCATCGTGGCCCTTGCCCTTGAACAAATGCCAGGTTCTTGCCCCTGAACCTAGGCTGGCAACCATCGCAATTTCAGCACCACGTTTCTCAAGCCAAGAAACGTTTTTACCCGCATTGGCAATATATTTTTGCCACATTTTGCCGTCTGCTTTGTAATGCGAATAAGTTAACTCTTCTTTTAGCAACTCTTCTTGATCAATTTCCGCATGATCCTTTTTTTGTAATTCAGAATCTGCCGCAAAAACACCTTCAACATAGTTTCCTGTACCACCAGTGGTCTTACCTTTTTCGACAAGTAAGGTCTTTAAGTTATTATCGGCAGCTTCAGCGGCCGCAGCAAAACCGGCAAGACCAGCACCAACAATTACAACATCATACTTCTTCTCAGCCATGATTTTTCTCCTTTGACCAAAAAGGCACATACAAATTTTCAGTAAATCTGTACATGCTTTTTTAAACTATTTACCCTCTTTAGCAGTTTCAGCTGCATCGATTCCGGCTAGGCGTCCTGAAATGTAAGCAAAACCTAAAGTTCCACCTTCAAAGTCAACATACGCCTTACCATACATTCCGGAAGCATCAGCACCCGCTACATAAAGATTAGGAACAGGCTCGCCACTTGGTGCTAGAGCATGCATCTTTTCATCAATTGTAGCACCACCGAGAGTTCCAAGGTTACGTGCAATATACTTAACTGCGTAAAATGGGCCGTTTTCAACAGGAATCATTCGCTTGGTATCGGAGAAGAATAATTCATCTTCACCCTTTTTCTTCGCAGCATTATATTGATCAACGGACTTTTGCAAATTCTCCGGATTGACGCCCATTTTTTCTGCAAGTTCCGCAATTGTGTCACCAATAAAGACAACATTAGTTGAACTTAGCTTGTTTAATAATGAGGTAAAGTCTGTCTTTTCATGTTCGTGCTTGATACTTTCCTCAGTGTCAGTTGGGAAATTGAATTCCATATAGAACTGGCGCTTATTCTTCCACTTGCCATAATGGTCTTCAATTGCGACCATGCCGCCTTCTTTAATCTTATCAAGCATGGCCTGATCAAAGATGACATATTCAGTCTGCTTAGGCTGCTCGGACAGCTCAGCTCCATGAACCGCAAAGTCCAAAGCGTGAGTTTCACTGGCATAACGTTGGCCACGGTTATTGACCCGGAGGTTTGGAAAATCGGCCAAAGCGTTAACTGGCATCCAGTTAGGACCAACTAATTTTGCCATTGCACCAATATCTTCATTACTGAAAGTTTGCCAGAAATAATGCGTTGAACCATTAATATGGTGCGCAGTACCAGCATCCCAGGCCATGTTTAGACCATCACCGGTGTTTTGTAAAACTTGTCCTTGGGTGCTAACATCACCCAAGTATTCTTTACGCATTTGCGGATTACCGCCGAAACCGCCTGTAGCGATAATCACTTTTTTAGCATTGACATGAAGCTCTTTATCATCACCCTGTGCAATTAAACCGATGACTTTACCATCAGCATCCTGCAAGAGCTTTTGCCCAGCAAAACCAAAATACATTTGCCCGCCAATTGACTTAAACTTCTCAATCAACTTGGTAACGGCCTTAGTTCCGCCTTCTTGATAGCCATGAAGAGTAGCTGGCATACCAATGTGGTCAAAACTACCTCCGGTTCCGGCATCAACCAATTTCATGATTGCGCCGTTTTCATTCAGCCAGTCGACAGTTTTGCCTGATTCATCAATGATGCGGCGAACAAGAATTGAATTCATATAGCCTTGTGAAGCATCCATATATTCATCATAGAGCCACTTCTTTGATACAACTGCATTTTGCTCTTTTTGTTGTTGGCTATCGCCGGCAAACATCCCACCGGCAAAAGTACTGGCACCAAGTGGCGAGATTGTTTTTTCAATTAAAGCAACACGAGCGCCGTGCTGGCGTGCTGCTAAAGCGGCAGCAGCGCCTGCTCCACCAGCACCAACAACTGCAACATCAACGTCAATTACTTCTTGTGTTTCCGTTTGACTTTGCGCACTGTTTTCTTTTAAAGCAGTAAAGTCAACTGCTGCCTTATTCAAGGCCTCTTTAACGCCCTCAATAATGCCGCGTGAAGTTTCCGAAGCACCGGAAACGACGTCAACGTCGGCTGATTGATGATCAACAATCTTTTGAGCCATCTTGTGAAAAGCATTGTCGGCAAGGCTATCAGGAGCATATTGATCTAATGGCTTAACGCTAACAATCTTGTCCTCATCAACTTCTACTTCAAGGTTGATTTGACTCTCCTTACCCTGACCGGAACCGGTGTACTTCCCCGGCTTATCAGTAATCTTTTTTGCCATGATAAAATTCCTTTCATTCAACATTTACCCACGAATACGACCACCATTTGCATCTGGTAAAATTGCAATTATAATAGCTGTAATTGCAAAAAATAGTCCTTGAATTATAAATGTTAATTCATAATTTCTACCTGCTATTAGTCCAATTACTGTGGGAAGGCATGATGAGAGAAGTAATGAAACTGTACTTACAAGTCCCCCAGCACTTCCTGCATATTTAGGACCAACTTCAGGAAATTGAATAGGCATTGAATTCATAATTGGACCTGTCATAGCACCAAATAAGCCTCCAAGAATTAGAGCAATAGTTAGTGGCCAACCTAAAGGTATAAACCAAGTGAGTGCCATTAAAATACCACCGATGAGAGTGAGCACAATCATTAAGGGCTTAGCTTTCTTAGCTTTGTTGATAAGTCCTGGCCCAAATAGTGAACCACACAAGCTACCGATAGTAGCAATAGCTGCTATCATACTACCAGCCGCAGGTGCCATACCACGAGCAGCAAAAGCTTGTGGTAAAATGCCAGAAAAACTTTCACTAGCGGCAACACCCAGCCCACCAGCAAGACCAACTAACCAAGTTTTCTTACTATGAGCTACAACCTTAAAATATTTCATTGCTGATTCAGGTTTACCTTGCTGAACCTTTTCTGGCGGTACTTTTTCACCATCTGGATTTTCCTTAACAAAGAAAATCCAGCAAATTGTTAATACCAATAACAGAGAAGATGAGAAAATATATGCTGCTTTAACACTGGGAAACATATGAGAAGTTAATTGCGTTAGCATAATACCGATACTAGCTGATGCGAAGAATACACCCATAGCTAGCTTAGTATCTTGTTTAAACCACGTACCAAAAATTTTTAATGCATTGGCACTTAAAAGTGCCATGTAAACTCCAAAAAGTAGCAGCATAATCATCATCGTAGCAAAATTAGTAGCTATTAAACGACCATAAGCACCAATAATTGAAACAAAACAACCAAAAGTAACAATTTTCTTAGTGCCATATCTATCACCCAATGATCCAGCAGGAATACTAAGGAAAACTGCAACAAACATCGGTGCCATTAACAGACTTTGGAATTGAGCTGGTGCAATATGCAAAGCCGGCATAACCTGAGTAGCCAAGGCAGAAATTTGATATTGAATATAACTACTAGTAGCATCCATTAAAGATATAATTGCCAAAATTACCCATCGGTAGCTAGAAAGCTTAGGTAATTGTTTTTCTTCCATGATTCTTAATCTCCTTTTGTAATATAAAAACTAATTTTCCGCAGCGTATTGACCTGCTAAACGACCGAAGGTCTGAGCGTGACTGCAAGTTAAACCTGGAACTCTGTCTGGATAGCTGCCCCAGAAGAAACCACCACTTGCATTACCAGCAGCATAAAGATGTGGAATCGGGTCACCATTTTTATCAATAACTTCCATTTTGGTATTGATCCGCAAACCATCAAGTGTTGCAAGAAGACGTCCACCCATAATGACGCCATAGTAAGGTGCTTTATCAACTGGGAATAGTCTGAATTTTTCTTTACCAAAGTCGGTATCAACACCGTTTGCACACATTTCGTTATAGCGTTTAACCGTGCTGACCAACTTGTCTGCTGGTAATTGCAATTTTTCAGCCAATTCTTCAAGCGTATCGGCTTTTTGGACCATACCGTCATCAATTCGACGTTGAATCTCAGCCTTATTTTCTTCAGTATTGTAAATACCTGGCCAGCCCAGCCGTGAACAACCTTGAGTTCTAAATTGGTCCAAGTGATCCATTGTGTCTTCTGACCAAATTTGGGCTTCTAAGTAACCAGGTTGTTTAGCCATTGCGTTGATATCAAATTGGTAAGGAACACTTTCATTGCCAAAGCGCTCACCCTTCAGGTTGACTTTAAGCAATGGATAAGCACCCATCCAGAAATAGCCAGGACCCTTAAAGTCAATCTCATAATGATCTTCAGCCTTCGTTCCAACGGGAACGGCACCACGATCAAAAATGATTTCTGCTGGTTCTTCATCCCTTGCTGCCCCAACTTTTAGACCAGCTAGAATACCTGAACCATCATCCCGAGGGCCATCTGAATAAACATTCTTCTTATAGCCAAGTGGATCCCACTTCTTCATCAATTCGACGTTAGCACCATAACCACCGGTACAAATGATGACACCTTTATTTGCATGATATTCAGTCTTTGCGCCTGAATCACGGTCACTAGTAATAACACCAGTTACAGCACCACTATCATCGGTAATTAATTCTTCTAGCTTGGTATTATATTTAAGTGTTACGCCAAGTTCCTTAACCTTATCGATCATCCAATCACCATAATGAGCCCAGCCGTTTTCTGGGGTGGCAATTGCTAGTTCAGTATTAAAGGCAGTGTTAACAATTGATTCATAGTAAGCATCCTTTTGTGGTCTTAAAACTCCGCCATTTGGCCTTAAGATATTGTCTTCAAGCCAGTTAGCTGTTTCATCAGCGTGGTTAGCCCAAGTCCATAAAAGTCGTTCATCAACATTGTCTTGGAAGAATAAAGTTAAGAAGTTCATCAACTTAGCTTTGTCTACTTTGATTCCGGCTCTTCTTTGAGCATTACTATCAAGTGCTGCAAAGAAAGAACGGTAAAGAAACTGTGAGCTTCCTTGCTTATCAATCAAGAGAACTTTAGCTCCTTTTTCAGCAGCTGCACAAGCTGCCATACCACCAGCGTTACTTGCGCCAGCGATAATAACATCAAAAGTATTTTCCATTTTTTATCCCTCACTTCTTAATGCAAATCCTTTAATCGCTTTCATAATACTATTTATCTAATGGATTTCTGCACTAATATTAGAATTCAAGATTACTAAATGGAATAGAGAACATCGATCTCATGGTTCGCTTCTAAAAAAATACTTGCAATGGCAACAAAAGATGCATATTGCAAGAACTGCTTAAATAACACTATTTGTATGTAATTATTTTCCTCTAGGTAAAAATTCAGTAATTGTTTCTCTTAAAATTTTAACTACTTGCTTTAATATTGACTCATTTGTAAACGATGCCATATAAGCAATCCCATAAGGAGATATATCATGGTAATCAATTGGAATGTAAGAAATATCTTTAGCGCTACCATCAACTATAAAATTAGGCAATACTCCATATCCCCAGCCTGCCTTGACGTAAATATCCATTGCCAAAAAATCTTGAACAAATTTAATATGATCCATTCCCATATTCTTGATAAGGATATCCTGATATCTCATTTGAACATTTAAGGAACTATTAGGATCTAATAAAAAAATATTGGTATTCTTTAGATCTTTTAAAGTAATTAATTTTTTTTCAGATAACGGTGAATCATTCGGGCATGCCAAAACAAATTTGCCTTGAATTAAAGGTTTAAATTTAACATCTTCAACTATATCAACATCATCACGCGCAATAGCACACAAATCTACGTGGTGATTCAATAATTCACCAATTGAATTATTAAGTACAAAAACAAATTGCACGTTCAGGTTACTGCCTGACTTACGCAATTTGCGCAAGAAAATAGGTAAAATTTTTTGTTCTAAGGGCGTATCACAAACACCAATCCGCAAAAGCGTCTCGGGATTATTCTTTTGGCTTTGTAAATAAGCCACCGTGTAGTCCATATCATCAACAACATTTCGAGCCACGCGGTAAAAATATTTACCGGCATTAGTCAATGAAATGCGGTGATGGGCCCGGTTAATCAGGGTAACACCGATTGTATTTTCTAAATCCTTAATGTTTTTAGAAACAGCCGATTGGGAAAAATTCAACCGCTCAGCGGCAATTGTAAAACTGGAGTTGTCAACTGCTTTAATGAAGCAACGTAATTGGGTAAAGTTCATTTTCTTATCCTATTCAATTATCCTCTGTTTTTTTAACTTATCTACCCAAATTATACTACTGATACATATATAAATAGTATTTTTTCCTAAAAACAATTGGACATAAAAAAAGGAACTAGTTTGCGCTAATCCCTTTTTTGTTATTTATTGATCAATCTTATCTAAGGCATCGTTAACCGCAGCTTTTAATCCGCGACAAGTGCTCGATGCGCCCGAGACGGCATCGACATCAACCTTGTTTTCCTTAACCATTTCGGCTGGCATGGTTTTGATTGCCTTTAGACCATAATCTTCTGATTCGGCCTGCTTGAGAACCTCAATGTTTTGTAAATTCTTTTGCTTATCGGCAGTGACCCGAACAACGATTTCGCCACCCATGCCGCCATTGGACCTACCAATGTATTGATCCTTGCCAGTTGGATAGTCTTCATGCTCAAGGTCTGAATTCAAGTGGACGTCGTGTGTTGATGCACCACTAGCAGCGTCAACCGTCACATCATCTTTAGCTTTGGCTGCATTTTCACCGGCAATTTTACCCCAAATCAAACATTCGGCTAAGTTGTTACCACCTTGATACTGGTTAGCACAAATACCACCAAATTCACCTGCAGAATATAGGTGAGGAATGGCCTTGCCCTTAGTATCGAGAACTTCGGCTTCCTTATTTCTTCTCGCACCACCTTGCGTGTTTAGCATTGTCTGTTCCATGCGCACGGCATAAAGCGGACCTGCAGTAAATGCCCGCAAAGTCTTTGGGTCCCGGCGAAATTCAGGATCATTGCCTGCTTGGCATGCCTGGTTAAAGCGAGCAAGTGTATCTTCCAAGGTGGCTTTTGTAACACCAATCTTTTCTGCTAGCTCGCCAATCGTTGCGGCCTCAATAACATTATCTGTATAAGGCTGATAGTTGCCAATAATTGGATCTTGGTCTAATTCAGCTTTTTTAGCTTTATCAAAAATCAAATAAGGGTGTTCTTGGTTGAGCGGCACTTTCCACTGACCATGGTTCTTAATGTGACCGTGACGATTCTCTTCCGCTTCGTTAAAGTATCTGGTACCGTCATCACCCACAACAAACGAACTGCCATGAGCAACTACTTCATTTTGCTTACCCAGCATTAGGCGGCCACGCTCACCTTTTGGTACGGCAAATGCCATCCCGTGTAGCAAACCTAAAGATTCGTAGTTGTATAAATGCCAGAAATCAGCGCCAACTTGCTGAGCCATCTTGATGCCATCACCCTTATTGTACAGGGTGCCAAGAGGGGCTAGTTTTTTAGCGCCAATAAAATCTTCAATCATTGTTTGGTTATTTTCAAAACCGCCGGTACACATAACCACACCGGTCTTGGCTTGCACTTTAAGCAGCTGATGCTTGCGCTCAATCAAGACACCTTCAATCTTGCGACTGACTGGGTCCTGAATTAATTCCTTAGCCGGGGTCTCATACATCACATCAATTTGATCTTGGCGCTTAACGACCTCTTCTTTTAAAATTTTCCAAAGTGCAGCGTCAAACCATGACTCGCGTACGGTAGTAAAATCATATGAAGTCGAACCTGGAAATTCTGGGAATTCCTCAAACGCATAGCGGGCTTCAGGGGCATAATTTTTAGCGCTGCAAGGTTTTACGCCTAAATATTTAGTAACATAATTAGGAATATCCACCATTCCTGCAACATAGGTATCGATCATCTCTTCATCAAGTGACATCGGTGCCGTCAGACTCTGATAATATTTTTTTAATTCATTAAAGTCATTACCCGTACCAATTAACTGGGCCGAATAACGAGTATTGCCACCTTCATGACCTTCAGGTGCAACATCGACAAGCAGTACTTTTGCACCATTATCAGCGGCAAAGCGTGCAGCTGTTGCTCCAGCACCGCCAAAACCTAGTACAATAACATCATAATTGGCATCCCACTTGATGTCTTTTTGATAAATCATGATTGATTCCTTCTTTACTATGTAATCACTTTCATTAAATTAATAAGTTAATTTTATCACAAATATCTTTTTAGCAACCTTACTATTTAAAAAATCGTCCGTTTTTTAAACGAACGATTTTACTCAATTAAATATTAAAACTAGGAAATCATTATTTGTTAGAAGTTGGCCTTTTTAACAAGTCTATTTTTGCCAATAAGATAGAATAATTTGCCATGTCTCTTAACAGCTGCTCCGTAAGTTCGACAAGCTTGATGCCGCTTTAAGAGTTTAATTTTTTTACCAGCTTGATTAAATACGTAAGCATTATGACGTAATTTACGCACAACGCCATCAATATTAGTAGCCCTAACATATTCATTATTAGCCAGCACATAATACTTACGGTTATTAATAAGCTTCGTTCCATAGGTATTAATCACTGTACCTTGTCCCAGCCATCCAGCTATTCTTTCTTCTTTTTCATTATAAATATATGAATTATGCATAACCGCCTTGCTAACAGGAAGCTTGATTTTAGCATCATTTGAGTCACCGCTGTTGTCTTTGCCAGTGCTTGTGCTTGGAGCCGCAATGATCACTGTTCCGCCGCCTTGACCCCCAGCAGTGCTATTAGCACTGGCATCTTTGGCGTAAACATAAACTACGTCTTGCTTTTGATTCGTAAAAGTACCTGAGGCATTAGCCGGTGTAGTCTTGAGCTGATAACCATTAATGACCAACGGATAACTCTGATACTGCGTTCCGATAATGCCGCCCAAAATGACATCTGTGGCAACTGGCTTGCCCTTCTCATCTTGATAGTGGACCGTTACGTTAGCAACTGACAGCGGGTTTCTAGTATAGACGTAAATAAGAGTTTGTTCTTTATTGGTAAATTGACCCGTGGGATTTTCTGGTGCAGTTTTTAAACTATAACCTTCAATTGGAATTGCGGTACTGCTATAGGAATCATTAATATAACCCGTTAAGATAATATCGGAGTGAATTGAGTGACCAGCTTCATCTTGATAGCGCACAATCACGTTACCTGCTTTGACCGGATCTTTGGTATAAATATAAATCACTGTTTGCTCATGATCGGTAAATATCCCGGTAGCATTTTCTGGCGTTGTTTTAAGCGTATAACCATCAATTTTAACAGCTACACTAGTATATGTTGTGCCACCTTCACCTGTCAGGACTACGTCTTGGGCAATTTGTTTTCCTTGGACATCCTGATATTTAACGGTAACCGGTTTAGCGGTAGAGAGATAAATATAGTCAACATTGATATCATCGCCATTATAAGTTCCCTCACTATTGTATGGTATATTTGTTTCATCTAATTGGTAATAAGGAATGTCTTTGGCCTTAGTGCTGTAATTTGTCCCTACACGACCGTATATTGTGTCTGCTGGTGAAATTTCTTTGCCTGCTTGGTTATGATAGGTAATTTTTAAAGTGGCAAAACGGACATAAGTATCTGCATCCTTAGTACCATCATAATTATTCTGTAAATCTTGCGATGACCAACTCTTATTTCCTTGTGGCAGATCTATCGTCCCATTTTCGCCGACATTGCGCCAAGTACCTGGCAATTCAATATTCGCAGTTACAAGATAATTTTTGGGACCTAGCTTTAGCGTAACTAAGTTGCTTAAGCCAGCTAGCATATTTGCCCGATATCTGCCTTGAGCGTTCATAACCTTACTCATATCAAAATTGCTGATGTCCAAATCTGTTAAACTATAGCAGCTAACAAATACCCCAGAAAAGTCTTGAACGTTTGAAGTATTAAAATTATTCACATTAATTGTTTTCAATTTTTGACAATAACCAAACATATTAGCCATTGTCGTTACCTGGGCAGTATTAAAATGGCTTACGTCAAGTTTGGTTAAACTGTTATCTTGTGAAAACATCATCGACATATCCCTAACTTGGGCGGTATCAAAATGGCTTACGTCAAGTTGGGTTAAACTGTAATCTTGTGAAAACATCATCGACATATTCCTAACTTGGGTGGTATCAAAATGACTCAAATCTAAACTGGTTAAAGATGAACAGGAATCAAACATTGAAGACATCGTGGTTACTTGAGCAGTATTAAAATGACTTAAGTCTAAACTAGTTAAAGCTCGACAATTTTTAAACATTGAAGACATATCACTTACATTAGAAGTATCTATATTGCCAAAAGTAATATTAGTTAGCGACTTACAATTTTCAAACAGCGAAGCCATTGATTTCAGCTGAGAAGTATCTAAATTACTTAAATCGATACTAGTTGCATTAGTAAAGAAGTTAAATAGGTTCGTAGTATCACCGCTTACCTTCAAGGGAGCGGCTATTTTAATTGTTTTAGTGTTGCTAGAAACAAGGCTAGAAAGATATTCATTTGGATCATAAACAAGTTTGGCTTCTCCACCAAGAATGGTGGCCGTTTTACTATTGTCATCATATTGCCAGGAAAGACCATGCCATTTAAAACTAGTAGCAAATGGTTGCGCACTATCTTGCGGCTTAATCTCGCTATCGTCAGTACTTAAAGGCTGTTTAGCTTCATTAGCGGTAGTACTTTTGTCCTTTACGGCAGTATTTTCGGCCGCAGTCACCGGGACCAGCTTAGCTTTTTTCTGTTTTTTCACTTTATCTTTAGACTGTTTTTGCACTATTACTTTAGGTGAATTTACAGCAGCGTCTACTTTTTCCGGAATAGCAGCAAATAAGCAGAACAAAGCTAGACTTAATAAAATTATTCCTAAGGATGGCGCCTTTTTCCAATCTACAACTTTATCTTTATTATTCATTTTCGGGCTTCCTATATACACGAATAGCATTTTATAAATAGTAATATATTAACTACAATTTCATTTTAGCATGTGCGAAATTTATTTGATTAAATATGCACTAATCATCTTGGTTATCAACTATTTTTACTGTAATCAATTGATTTTATCCATAAAAAATGCACTGCTTGAATCAATAAAGCCAAGCAATGCATTAAAAAGTAGCTATTCTAGTTATGAATAATCGTGTTTTTTTATTCGCCGTAAACGTCTTTAGCCAAATCAAAAGCTGACCAGGCCTTGGGCCAACCACAATAAAAGGCCAAGTGGGTAATTAATTCAACCATTTCTTCTTTGGTTACCCCATTAGTTTTTGCTATTGACATATGTGCCTTTAACTGGGGATACAAACCCTGAGCCATTAAGGCAGCACACGTAATCAAACTCCGGTCACGGGCCGACATTTGCTCCTCGCGTGACCAAACTTCGCCAAATAATACGTCATCATTTAATTCCGCAAATTTAGGAGCAAATTTACCTAAATTGTCACGGCCTGCTGTTTGTTTTTTCATTTTTTAATCCTCCAATTGTTCATAATCTTCATCTGTCACTGGTTCAAGCCATTCTGGTGTTCCCGCAGTTATTGCCAAGTGTGCAAACCAACTATTCTTGGTTGCACCATGCCAATGCTTAACACCATCATGAACAACCACAACATCTCCTGGATGCAATTTGCGGGCCGGCTGGCCTTCTTCTTGATACCAGCCTTCACCAGCCGTAGCTAACAAAATTTGAAAACCGTTATTGTGCTTGTGCCAGTTATTGCGACACCCTGGTTCAAAGCTGACATTAGCTACACCAACATTAAGGTCTGGATCATTCACCAAATTTTGCAAATAGCTTTGACCAATGAAGTATTTTTGAAAGGCTTCATTTTTGTCGCCCAGTGCAAAAAGACCATTTTTAACTTCTTGCTCATGATTATCCATTTTGATTCTTCTCCTTTATTTTTGCTAAATATGCCGCAAAGGTTTCACTTGCGGCAATCTGATGACTTTGCTTGCCCTCGTACCAAGCAATTTTATGCTTTAATACCTTTAAATTATTTTGTAGTTCATTAACCTGCTGTTCGGCATTCTGCTGGACTCTTTTTAATAGAGCTAAACGTTCCGGAATTGTTTGATCTCCCTGAGCGCGCAGCGCAATGTATTTTTTTAATTCGCTAATTGTCATGCCCGTACCTTTGAGGTGCAACAAAAAGAGCAGCCAATCCCGATCAGCCTCGGTATAAAAGCGTTGCCCCTGGCGGTCACGTTGCGGTACCAGCAGGCCCTCACTTTCATAATACCGAAGGGTGGCGGAAGAAAGACCCACCATTTTACTAAATTCACCGATGTGGTACTTTTTTTCATTAGTCATTAATTCATCCATCTTTGGTTAACCATTTGTTAATTACTTCAATACTAAATTTATTTAGGTCGAAGACATTTACATAGAAAATACTAACGCCAAGCAGATATTGCTGTTTGCCAGCTACACTGAAATAGCGGCCTTTCTCATAACTGCTATTGGCAGTGCACGCAGTTAAAACAAAATAGCCCTGCAAGCGAGTTAAAAATGATTATTTTTCAATCATTTTTTAGCTCTTAATAATTACAATAAGCCTTAAAGTGCACTTTAAGTCAAGCGTTTTCTTAGCAAATTGTAACTTGCACAAAAGAGAAAACATTTGTAAAATGACCGGTGGTCATTATTGAAAAAAGGAGAATATGATGCATGTCTTAACGCCAGCAGAAAAACTAGCAAAAAAGCAGCTAATTGCGGCATCTGCAAGCAAGCTGTTCCAAAAACATAATTTTAATGCCATTTCAATGGCGCAAATTGCCCGTGAATCTGGTGTTGCCAAGGGCACACTGTTTAACTACTTCAAGACAAAAGAAAATATCTTCATGTACCTGCTTCTTTCAGGCTACCAAGACTATTTACAAGAAGTTCTCAAGCGCTGGCAAGAAAAGCCTGGATTAACTACATGGAACGAGTTAACCACTTTTTTAACAACTGAAAATCACTTGTTGATTCACCAAAAAGCAGATTTATTGCGGCTAAACGCTCTTCGGGGACCAATTTTAGAAGCAGCTGCTGATCGTGAGCAGACCCTGCTTGGCCGCCAAAAATTGTATCAAATTAACCGTGACCTAGGGCGTGCAATTGCATCCCGAATACCCGAATTATCCGTCAAAGATGCTAGTCACCTTTTTGTCATTCAAAGTGCCATCATTAGTGGCTTGATGAACATGATGAACCTCGATGAATTTAATCATGATCAATTACCGGTCGACTTCAAAGTTTTTCAAATTGATCTGGAAACAGAAGCAAATCAGTTATTAAAGTTTTATTTACAGGGATTGCAACAAGAACTGGAGGATTAACTTAAATGAAAACTGCAAATATTAGAAACTTTGCGATTATTGCCCATATTGACCACGGTAAATCTACTTTGGCTGATCGCATTATGGAACAAACAGAAACGGTTAGTGAACGTGAACTTAGTGCGCAGCTTTTGGATAGCATGGAAGTTGAACAGGTACACGGAGTAACCGTTAAATCACGCTCCGTCCGCAATTTTTACCATGGCGATGATGGTCAAGAATATGAATACAACCTAATTGATACGCCAGGACACGTTGATTTTTCCTACGAAGTTTCAAAGAGCTTGGCGGCTACCGATGGTGCAATTTTACTAGTAGATGCAACCCAAGGAGTGCAGGCACAGACGATTGCCAACCTTCGACTGGCTGTTAAACACAAACTCACAATTATTCCCGTCATTAATAAGATCGATAGTGCTTCAGCCGATGTTGCAGCTACCGAAGCACAATTGCGGGCACTTCGACCAGAATTTAAAGATACCGAGATCTTAAAAATTTCTGCTAAAACCGGGCAAAATGTTCACCAAGTTCTTGAGGCTATTTATCAGCGAATTCCTGCACCAGCTGAAGGCAATGACCAAGCGCTAAAAGCTTTAGTTTTTGATTCCCAATACGATCCTTACCAAGGTATTATTGCGGAAATTAGGCTGATTGCGGGTCAGTTGCAAGCGGGACAAAAATTATTGCTGATGAATGAAAATAGCACATTCACTGCCCAGACTGTCGGAATCTATCGTCCTAACATGCAAGCAGTTAAAACCCTAAAAACTGGTGAAGTAGGCTATTTGGTTACTGGACTCAAGGACATCAATGCCATTCAGGTGGGCGAAACCATCACAGACTTTGAGCATCCCACCCAAGAGGCCTTACCTAACTTTCAACCACCACAGTCAATGGTTTATGCGGGGCTTTATCCTAAAGAGGGAACAAGTTATGAAGCATTAAAGCAAGCTATTAGCAAATTAGCTCTTAACGATGCAGCTTTTCATTACACGCCAGAGCAGTCAGAAGCCCTAGATGCGGGATTTCGTTGCGGTTTTTTAGGAATTTTCCATTTACAGATCATCCAAGAACGGTTGCATGATGAATATAACGTTGAGGTCTTGACCACCGCTCCCAACGCTACTTACCACGTTTACCTCAAGGAGCCCGATGCCAGAAAAGAGTATTTAACCATTACTAATCCGGCCAAATTTCCCGACTTTGCGAAAATTGATTACGTCACTGAGTCTTACGTTAAAGCCGTAATAACAACTCCTAATGACTATTTAGGTGCGGTTATGAAATTATGTGAACAACATTTTGGTGAAATGGTGGATTTAGATAATCAACAGGAACTAGTCACACTTACCTATAAGTTGCCTGTTTCCGAAATTGCCTATAACTTTTTCAACAGCCTTAAGTCAATTACGCATGGTTATGCCACTTTGGATACTGAATTTCTTGACTTTGAACTAGTTGACGTAGTCAAAATTCAGATTCAAATTAATTACGCTCCGGTAGATGCACTGGATATCTTAGTCCCACGACAAAATGCTGCCCAAATAGCACATAAATTAGTGGAAAAATTAAAGTATACCGTTCCACGAAGACTTTACCCGATGCCTGTGCAAGCAATTGTGGAAAACAAAGCAATTGCCAGAGTTGACGTTCCGCCTTTACGCAAAAATGCAGCAGTTAACGGTGAAAAGCGCAGCATTTCCAAAAAGCAACAATTATTGCGCAGACAAAGCTTGAACAAACGACAAGCAGCCCGCAGTGATATAAAACTTCCTCAAAGCGTATTTGACGCCGTGTTAAATTTAGATTCAGAAAATTAAAAAAGCCAAAATAACTGGCATGTTTTTTTACCAAGCTATGCGTCAGCAAAAATAATCATTGCCAAAGTTTTGGCATAATATTTGTTCAAAGTCCTGTTTTTAACAGGACTTTTTTCGTCTCAAATAAAACACTGTTTTAAAATTGAACTTTACTAGTAAATAATGCAACAAAAAAAGCACTAGGCCATTTTGGCCTAGTGCTAGATTATCAAGCTCTCTTAGTAATACTTGATAATATTATTAATTAAGCGTAGTTACTTCTTAATTAATTAGATTCGATCGCAGACAGTGATAACAGAGTTTTGAGCTAATAAAAGATCGTTTGTAGTTGTAGCATCGTGAACATCACCGTTAGTACCGTCTTTTTGGTCACCTAAAGCTGCCTTAACTACAGCATCAATCTGGGCAAGTTTCTCTTCCTTATCAGAATCTGTTAGCAACCCATCATTCTTAACCTTATCCTTAGCTGCCTTAACTGCATTATTAATTGAATCAACAGTATATGATTGTTGCTTAGCAAATGGCACTGCATCGTTAAGTGCATTTTGGAAATCGGTTTCTGCCTTGTCAAGCTCTGCTTGCGACTTAGCATTTGCAATTGCGTCTTTAGCATCTTTGACAGCTTTAGCAATTTTATCTGGTGCTGCCGTCTTAGCGTCACCATCATCCATATTGGCAACAGACTTAGAAGTAAAGTCTGACACTTGACTTACAAGTTCACTAGAAGCTAATTTCTTTCCTGCTAATTCACATTCCTTAGCAACTTGTTCTTTAATGTTATTAATTTCATCTTCTGAAATGGCATCATGGATACTGCCTGCTGAGCCATCTTTTTGTTCACCCAACGCATCCTTAACGATAGCATTGATTCTATCAACAGCTGCCTCCATATTTTCTTTTGATGCAGGCGAGCCAGTTACTGTGTGAATTGCATCATCAGCTGCTTGATTAATTTCCTTAATAGCTGCATCCTTCTGCTCTTTTAATGAACTATCAGTCTTCCCTGATTCGCAAGTAGCTAAAACCATATTTACGGCCGTAAAAATGTCACTCGTTGTTTTGGCATCATGAACATCACCGCTAGTGCCATCTTGCTTTTCACCTAAAGCTACTTTAACAACAGTATCAATTTTAGAAAGTGCTGCATCCTTTTCGTCTTTTGATAGATTAGCATTATTATTGATTACTGTCTTAGCATCTTCAGCTGCTTTTTTAATTGTATCAACAGCATATTCTTGCTGCTTAGCAAATGGTACTGCATCGTTAAGTGCATTTTGGAAATCAGCTTCTGCTTTGTCAAAATCAGCTTGCGATTTAGCACTTGCAATTGCGTCTTTAGCTGTTTTAGCAGCTTTAGTAATTTTATCTGGTGCTGCCGTCTTAGCATCACCATCGTCCATCTTTGTAGCGGATTTAGAAGCAAAGTCTGACACTTGGCTTACAAGTTCACTAGAAGTCAATTTATCTTCTTCTAATTTACATGCATTGATAGCCTTATTCTTAATTACGATAACTTCACTTCCAGATTTGGCATCATGGATATCACCTGTTGAGCCATCTTTTTGCTCACCCAATGCATTCTTAACAATAGCATTAATTCTATCGATAGCTGCTTGTTTATTTTCTGCTGATGCAGGCGTGTCATTAACTGCTTGAATTGCATCACCAGCTGCTTGGTTAATTTCTTTGATAGCTGCTTCTTGTTGTTTCTTTAGTGAGTCACTAGTTTGTTTTACTCTGCAAGTAGCTAAAACAGTGTTCACGGCTGTAAAAATATCACTCGTTGTTGTGGCATCATGAACATCACCACTAGTGCCATCTTGGTTTTCACCTAAAGCTAATTTAACAACAGTGTCAATTTCAGAAAGTGTTGCATTCTTCTCATCTTCTGACATCCAGTCATCGTTATTAATTTCGTCTTTAGCTGTTTTGACCGCATTATTAATTGTGTCAATAGCATATTCTTGCTGCTTAGCAAATGGTACTGCATCGTTAAGTGCATTTTGGAAATCAGCTTCTGCCTTATCAAGATCAGCTTGCGATTTAGCACTTGCAATTGCGTCTTTAGCATCTTTTACAGCTTTAGTAATTTTATCTGGTGCTGCCGTCTTAGCGTCACCGTCATCTAACTTGGCTACAGCCTTGGTTACAAAATCGCCTTCCTGTTTTGCCAAGTCATTTGAAACTAACTTGTTTCCAACTAATTCACAATTTGCTTTTGCTTCGTTTACGGCCTTTTTAACGTCAGCTAAAGTCTTAGCATCATTAATTGAGCCACTCTTACCATCTTTTTGCTCACCTAAAGCGGCCTTAACAATATCTTCAATTTGATTGATGGCAGTTTGCTTTTCATCATCTGTTAATGGACTACTCTTAACTAAGTTAACAGCATCATCTTGTTCTTCTTTAATATCTTTGACAGCTGTATCCTTAGCATCTTGTAGGTTCTTATCAGCCAATGCATTTGCATCTTTTACTGCGTTGTCAATTGCATCAGTCGCTTTACCCTCAGCTGTTGTAACATCATCAGTAGTTTTAGCAGCGTTAACTGCACCAATCTTTTCATCGGTTGCATCTTTTACTGCTTTATCAATATCTGCTTTAGCCTTACTTTGTTGCTCTTCTGTTAAATTCTTGTTACCAGCAATTTTGTCTTCGGCTTCTTTAGCTGCATCTTTAATCTTACCAACAGCTGCGTCCTTAGCATCTTGAAAATTCTTAGCAGCTTCATCATTTGCTTTATTTACTGCTTCGTCAATTACAGAAGTTGCATCTTTCTCGGCTTCTTTAACATCATCAGTAGTTTTAGCAGCATTAACTGTACCAGTCTTTTCATCGGTTGCATCTTTTACTGCTTTATCAATATCTGCTTTAGCCTTACTTTGTTGCTCTTCTGTTAAATTCTTATTACCTGCAATTTTGTCTTGAGCTTCTTTAGCTTTAGCGGTAATATTCTCGATAGCTTGCTTTTTAGCTGCTTGCACAGGATCTACTGTTGGAACGCTTGGACTTGTTGAGCTTGAGCCACCAGTACTAGGTACACTGGTTGAATTAGAATTATTAGCTGAAGCTGTGTTATTACCTGAATCAGGTTTATCAGTTGGGGTTGTATTATTTTCATTTGGCTTTTCGACATCATTATTATCAATGGCCGGTTCCTTCTTAGCCAAAGCACTTGCTTTAATATAACCTAACTTAGTTGAGTAATACTTCTTACCCTTGATGGTTACTGCTGCACCATAAATTGTTACTTTTTGACCTTTAGCGATTTTACTGCTCTTTATAACTTTACCTTTACGAGTATATAAAACTGTCTTTTTAGCGGTGTTGCGGTTTTTACCATCAACGTTTACAGCCTTGATATATTGGTTCTTGCCAATTTTATAGTAAACTTTGCCCTTGACGGTCTTTTTGCTTGAAACACTGACCTTTTTGCCCACTTTAAGAACAGTACCGGTCTTGACCATTTTCTTGCCTTTCAATCTATAAATAGCAGAATTAGCACCAATTACCTTACTCTTTTTAGCGGCACTAACCTGAACAGGCGTATTATTTAAAACGTTATTAGGCATCTGACTTAGCCCAACCGTTAATAATGCTGCACCCGATAGCGAAACAATTACTTTTTTATACGAATTGTTTTTATTCATTTTTTAAACCTTTCATTCATATTTTTATTACACATTTGCTTTTAACTACTGTTACTAAAAGCATTTTCATTAATCATAATGCTAAACTTCGATTTTTAGAACACTATATACAAAAAAAAAAAAAAATAATATAGTTTTAAAAGGATAGATAATTATAATCAAGATAGTGTTCTTAACCTAATATCGGCTAATCCATTTGATATTATTGCACCTAACTCATAGTTAATGCATTAATATAAATTAAAGTAATTACTTTTAAATGTTTAAATATTATAAGTTTATACATGAAAATATGCAGGCTTAAAAAGTTTTTAGGAAATAACGAAAAGGCCAAGAACATAGGTACCTATAAAACCAATTCAAGCAAAAAAGCCATTTTAGAATTTTGATATGAACCCCAAAATTAGGACAGTTTAATAAATTTTAACTAAGGACTAATGCCCGATATTCAAGCGGACTTAGTCCTTTTAGTTTTACTTTGATTCTTTGCTGGTTATAGTAACTGATATATTTTTGGATTGCTTCTTCCAGTTCGTTT